>NCCY01000304.1 GCA_002279855.1 Rhizobiales bacterium 12-68-15 | reverse complement strand
GGGGGATGGCGCTGTGCGCCACCCCTTACGCAACGGTACGATACAGGTCCTTGTAGGTGTCGCGCAGCACGTTTTTCTGCACCTTCCCCATGGTGTTGCGGGGCAGGTCGTCCACGAAGATCACGCGCTTGGGCAGTTTGAAGCGGGCGAGGCGGCCTTCCAGCGTGGTGTGGATGTCCGCCTCGGTGAGGGACGCGTCCCGCGCCTTGACGACGACGGCGGTGACGCCCTCGCCGAAATCCTTGTGGGGCAGGCCGATCACCGCGCTCTCTACCACGCCGGGGAGCGCATCGATCTCGCCTTCCACTTCCTTGGGATAGACGTTGAAGCCGCCGGTGATGACCAGATCTTTGCCGCGCCCGACGATGTGGACATAGCCGTCGCCGTCGATCTTGCCGAGGTCGCCGGTGATGAAGAAGCCGTCATGGAACTCGGAGGCGGTCTTTTCCGGCATGCGCCAGTAGCCCTTGAACACGTTCGGGCCCTTGACCTCGATGCTCCCGATCTCGTCGTCGGCAAGCACCGCGCCGGTCTCGGGCGAGGTGATGCGCAGCGACACGCCGGGCAGGGGGAAACCCACCGTCCCCGCGCGGCGGTCGCCGTCATAGGGGTTGGAGGTGTTCATGCCGGTTTCGGTCATGCCGTAGCGTTCAAGGATCGCCTGCCCGGTCCGATCGCGGAAGGCGCGGTGCGTTTCCGCCAGCAGCGGCGCGGAGCCGGAAACGAACAGCCGCATGTGCGCGGTCGCCTCGCGGGTGAGGCCGCTCTGGTCCAGCAGGCGGGTGTAGAAGGTCGGCACGCCCATGAGGCTGGTGGCTTTGGGCATCAGCGCAAGGCATTCGCGGGCATCGAACTTCGGGCAGAAGATCATTCGCGCGCCGGACAGCAGGATGATGTTGGAGGCCACGAACAGGCCGTGGGTGTGGAAGATGGGCAGCGCGTGGATCAGCACGTCGTCGCGGGTGAAGCGCCAGTAGTCGCGCAGCGTCAGGGCGTTGGAGAGCAGGTTGTCATGGGTGAGCATGGCGCCCTTGGCGCGGCCCGTGGTGCCCGACGTGTACAGGATGCCGCCGAGATCCTCGGGGCCGCGCGGCACGTCCGAGAAATCCTCCGGCAGGCCGGCGGCGGCCTCCGTCAGCGACCCGGTGCCCTCGCTTCCCAGCGTCTCGACGGACCCGACGCCGAGGCGGCCGGCGAGAGCGCGGGCCTCGGTCTCGATTTCCGGCCGGCAGAGGAAGAGGGCCGGCTCGGCGTCGGAAAGGAAATACTCGATCTCCGGCAGCGTATAGGCTGTATTCAGCGGCAGATAGACCGCTCCGGCGCGGACGGCAGCGAGATACACCGCGAGCGCAGTCCAGGATTTCTCCACCTGCACCGCCACCCGGTCTCCCGGCTTCACGCCGCGCGCCACCATCAGGTTGGCGAGCCGGCCCGAGAGGGCGAGCGCATCGCCATAGGTCTCCTGGCCGCCGCCGGGATGATAGACCAGCGGGGTGTCGAGGGCGGGCATGGCCGCCCGGAAAGCGGCAAACAGGTGATTGGTGTCAGTCATTTCGTGGTTACCAGTGCACGCGCGGCGGCATCCCCGCGCAGGAGCTTCTTCACCGCCGCGCTCGCCACGATGTCACCCTTGGCGGCGAAGGTTTCGTGGTTCTTCTCGATGTCCGCGAGCACATAGCGATAATTGACCATCAGGCCGGCAGCCTGGGCGATGCCTTTGGGCGAGAGGTCGCCCATGGGATTGATGCGTTCCAGCCGTGCGCCATTGCCAAGATGGAAGCGGGCGACGGGATCGAGCGGGCGGCCCTTCGGCGATTTCGCCACCAGGAAATAATGCGCGGCGAGCGCGCCGATGGTCGGGGCGAGGGCGGTGCGGGCCTCCTCGCGCTGTTCCCAGCCCGGTTCGTCCAGCAAGGCCAGCGCCTTGATGTCGGCAGGGGTGAGCAGCGGATTGGGCTCGGCCTTGCGCTGGGCATCGAGGAAGGCGCGGAAGCCCGGCACCGGCGACAGCGTGACGAAGGTGGAGAGGGCGGGAATCTCGCGGGAAATCTCCTCCGCCACCTGCTTGATGAGGAAATGGCCGAAGGAGACGCCGCCGAGCCCGCGCTGGCAGTTGGAAATGGAATAGAAGACGGCCGTGCTGGCCGTGCCGGGATCGATGGTGCTGCGGGTCTGGTCCAGGATGGGGGCGATGGCGCCCGGCACATCCCGCGTCAGCGCCACTTCCACGAAGATCAGGGGCTCGTCCACCAAGGCTGGGTGGAAGAAGGCGTAGCAGCGCCGGTCCGGCGAATCCACGCGGGCGCGCAGGTCGTCCCAGTCCTCGATGGCGTGGACGGCCTCGTAGCGGATGATCTTCTCAAGCACGTTCGCGGGCGTGGACCAGTCGATCCGGCGCAGCACGAGGAACCCCCTGTTGAACCAGGATGAGAACAGGTGCCCGAAATCCCGGTCCACCGGCGCGAATTCGGGCCGACGCACCATGGCGTCCATCAGGTCCTCGCGCATGCGCACCAGCCGCAGCGTGGCGCCGGGGGCGAGGTTGAAGCGCCGGAACAGCTCCTGCCGGCGCGGCTCGCTGGCGGCGTGCAGTTCGTTCAGGGTGCGGTCCGACGGCGACTGTCCATAGGCCGCGATGGCCGCTTCCAGCCGCTCGGTCTGCGGGCCGAAGGTCTCCAGCAGGCTTTCGAAGAAGGCGATGCGCTCGCCGGTCTTCATGCGCCCGTAGCGTTCGAGGATGTCGGTGGCCAGCGCCACCCCGGAGGCCTCGCCGCGGCCGGACAGAAGATCCTCGCAGCGGTCCACGAGGGTGGCGGCGCGCGTCGCGCCATTTCCCCGGTTGCTGCGGTCCAGCAGCGCCCGCCCGCGATCCGAGATGGTGGTGAGGAGATCGCTGAAGAAGCTGGGGTTGTTGCTCATGATGGCTCCGTCCCGTTCACCCGCCGCCCATGGGACAGGGGAGCGCGCCGCTTGGCAAGGCGCCCTTCGCAGGGGGCAGGCAAGGCATCAGGTCGGCATGCATCTCTTCAGCTCCTGCTCCCGGGCATCAAACCGGCGACGGCGGGGAAAGTCAACATCATGTATGCAAGATAAAATTGTATGCATTTTTTAGCGTGCTAATCTCATGCAAGGCGATATGGTCAAGGTCACGAAGCCGGGTGAAGTCGAGGTGGTCCATGCGGGGAGACGCCACGCCGCGCCTGCGAGAGGCGCTGGAGGAAGAGATCGTGTCCGGCCACCTGCGGCCCGGCATGCGCCTTGACGAGGTGGGCCTCGCCGAGCGCTTCGAGGTGTCGCGGACGCCGATCCGCGAGGCACTGATCCAGCTTGCAGCCTCGGGTCTGGTGGAGATCCGTCCCCGGCGCGGCGCCTTCGTGAAGCTGCTGGGGCCGCGTGCGCTGATCGAATCCTTCGAGCTGATGTCCGAGATCGAGGCCGCGTGCGCGCGGCATGCCGCCCGTCGCATGACGCCGGAGGATCGCGGCGCCGTCACGGCCGCCCATGCCGCGTGCAAAGCGGCCGTCGAAGCGAACGACGCGGAAGCCTATTATCCGGCCAATGCGGTGTTCCATCAGGCGATCTA
>NCCY01000303.1 GCA_002279855.1 Rhizobiales bacterium 12-68-15 | reverse complement strand
GGCGCACGAGGCGCTCCACATAGCGGTCCTGCTGCTGGAAATGCTGCGCTCGAAGGAACATCCCTTCGGACCAGACGACCTTGCTGTTATCGCTCATCACAGGTCGCCTTCAGGGATGTAGGGAATGGACGCAATGTTCGGACGCGGCGGCTCATGATCTTGTGGCGCCGTGGCGCCGCTTTGGGAAGTGATTGTTTCTGGTCGATTCAGTCGCGAGATGATCCGTGCCGCCAGCGCCGCGAGGGTGAGGCCGATCCAGTCTCCCTCTTCGCTCTCCAGCCGTGCGAGCACCTGCTCGGGCGGGCCGGCGAGGATGGGGGCCTCGAACGGCCCGACCACTTCCGCCTCGATGCGCGCCAGAGCCTCGACGAGGGCGAGCGCCGCTGCGCTGGGGGCAGGAGGCGAGCTGACTTGTGGCACCGCACTCCCCGGCCCGGCACTCTCCGGCGCGGTGCGCTCCGGTGCCACCACATCCGGCATTGCGCGCGGGTACAGTCCGGGCGGAGGAAAAGCGGAGGCCGCCAGATCGGGCGCAGGTCGCAAAGGCGCGGCGCTCACGGGCGGAACGCCGCCTGGCGCGGAAAACGGGCCGGGCATTGCGGGCCGGGCGCCTGCGCCCAGATCCAGATCCCCCAGATCCAGATCCCAATCCTCGGGGATGGCCTGCGAGATGACGCGCGGCGCGAGAATGGCTTCCTGCTCCGCCGGCAGGTGATCCTCCATCGTGACCGGGCGCTGGACCGCATCATCGGGCCGGCCGAGGTCCGGCAGGGGCCGCAGGCCGAAGCTGGCCCAGTCTGGCGGCGGTGCCGAGGACATGGACGAGAGCACCGAGGCGGAGAGCGGCCTGTCGAGCGCATCCTCCGTCGTTTCGGGCTTCGGGACGGATGGGGAGCCAAGCTTGGGCAGGACGGCGCGGAACGGGTCGGAGTCCGTCACCAGTTGCTCGGCCACTTCCACCGAGATGGCGAGATTGCCGATGCGCAGCACGTCGCCATTGCTGAGGATGGCGGAATTGCCGCGCCCCAGCGGCTGCTTGGCATCGTTGATGAACAGCCCGTTGGCGGAACTGTCGATGATGATGAACAGGCCGCCATTGGCGGTGATGGTGCAGTGATGCCGCGAAATCCGCCGGGAATTGTCGTCGAGGCTCCAGTCGTTGGTCTCGTCGCGGCCGATCTTGAGTGAGCCGCTGGTCAGCATCCTTTTCTGCTGGTCGGGGGAATCGCCCAGCGGTGTCATGAGAGAGAGGCGCAGCACAGCCGTCATCGGGCGACACTCTCCACCTGGCCGGAGCCACCATTGGCGATGTCACATCCGATCTGGAACGCTGCCTCGTGGCGCGCGGAAATGGTCTTCGCCGCGCCCGGAACGCAGCACAGGATGACCGACGCCGCCACCGCACTGCCGGTGAGCGAATCCGCCGGCGGAATGACGATGGAAACCTCCGGCGGGGCGAGGCTGCCGCCGGACCAGAACACGCCCAGCGCCGCATAGGCTCCCGCCGTCTGGTGCTTCAGGGCCTCGGCCGGTGCGAAGGCGGCGCGCCGGCGCGGCTCGGTGGGCTCATAGACCCAGCCTTCCGCTGCCGCCCACGCGGCTTCCTCTGCGGCGGGCAGGGGATCGGTCAGGAACCGGCGTCGGCAGGCACAGGCCCACCAGACCGCTTCGCGGCGCGGCAATCCCACAGCGAGATAGCGGATGGCATCGATGACAAGGCCCTGCCGGGCGAGGGTGAGGATGAAATCCGACGCGCTCATGCCGGGCACGAGCACGGCTGCGGCCTCCTCGCTCGGTTCGAGCAAGGTGCACAGATGCTCCGCCAGCGGAAAGCGCACCTTTGGAAGAAAATCCGCCCCCATGACATTCAAACCCATCTCAATTGATATTCACCAGGCCGCCCTTGATGGACACGGTCCCACTGCCCGAGACATTCACCATGGGGCCGCTGACCTGGACCTTCGCGCTGCCCGACAGGGACACCTGCGTCGCGCTCACCGTAATTCCGCTCTGGTTTATGGTGATGGAATTTCCGCCTACCTTCAACGTGATGGATTGCGCGGCCTGCAGCGTGATGGAGCCGCCATCGCACTTGAGCGTCGCATTGCCCGAACCGAGGTCCAGCGTGTAGTTGCCACTCGACACCGTGGTCGTCGCATTGCCCTTTGACACGGTGACGCTGTGGTTGCCAGCGGAGACGGTGAGGCTCTCATTGCCCTTGGTCACCGTCGTCGCATTGTTGCCCTCCGAGACGGTGAGCGTGCGGTTGCCCTTGGAGATGGTGACGCTCTCGTTCCCCTCCTGAAGGGTCTCGGTGCGGTTCTGCTTGATGGTGATGGTCTGGTCGTTGGACACGGTGAGGGTGTCGTTATTGACCACTTCGCGCTGATAGTCCTTCTGCGCGTGGACATAGACCAGCTCGGAATCCTTCTTGTCCTCGAATCGCAGCTCATTATAGGTCGAGGCGCTGCCGCCGGCCGAGGAGCGGGTCTTGATGCCGCTCTGGGTCTTGTTGTCCGGCAAGGTGTAGGGCGGCATGTTGGTGCCGTTATAGGCGCTGCCCACCACCAGCGGCCGGTCCGGGTCTCCCTCAAGGAAGGCGACGATCACTTCCATGCCCACGCGGGGGGTGAATTGCGAGCCGAAGGTCGGGCCCGCCATCCACTGGCCGACGCGGATCCAGCAGGAGCTCTGCTCGTTCTTCTTGCCCAGGCGGTCCCAGTAGAACTGCACTTTGATGCGGCCATACTTGTCGCAATAGATCTCTTCGCCCGACGGGCCGACCACGAGCGCGGTCTGGGGGCCGGGAATGAGCGGGCGGCGGGTCACCAGCGGCGGGCGGAAGGCCGTGGTCGCCGGTAGGGCGGTGAAGTTGTTCTGGTAGGTGGGGATGTCCTGCTGGTTGCCGAGATGGCTGTTGTCCCGCGCCTGGTGGCTGACGGTGCGCAGCACATAGGGCTTGTGCTGCTCGCTATCGACCTCGTGCTTCTCCATGGTGAATTTCGCGCCGGGCACGAAGCTCACATAGCTGCCTTCTCCCGTCACCACCTGATAGGCGCTTTCCTGCTCTTCCATCCGCGTGCGGGAGAAGCCGGTGCCATCGCTCTTCACGCTGTAATCGCCGGGATAGTCGTACAGCTCCCAGGACTTGAAGGCGGAATTGGAGAGGACCGTGGTGGTTGTGGCCGTCAGGTCCGTGCTGGGCTGTTCGAAATTATAGTCGTTCAGCGTCGCCTTGCCGGACTGGAAGGCATAGCCGGAGGCCCATTTCGTCACCGCGATGGTGAGGGACGAGGTGGGCTGCGCATGCTGCACGGACTTGTCGGCGCAGTCGGTATAGCCGGAGACACTGTCCGAGAGGACGAGGGTGTGCTTTCCGGATTCGTGCTGAAAATAGAAATAGATGCCTTCCTCGGCGAAGATCCGCACAAGGAAGTCGTAATCCGTCTCGCGATACTGCACGCAATAGTCGCGCGCGGAATGGGTGCCGGATATGCCCTGCTTCTTGTAGTCGGTGATGCCGCCTTCGGAGAACAGCGTGTCGGCAATCTGCAGCACGGTCTGGTTCTGGAAGATGCGGCAATCGGAGGTGCGGGTGAGCAGCCACAGCTTGGGCGCGATCACTGCCTCGTAGCGGCGCATGCCGTTGACGGTCTGGTCCGAGGCGGCGAAGGAAACGACGATGCCGTTGATGGGCCGGGGCGTGCCGGTCGGGCTCGCAAGGCTCACCGTCATCGACTTGCCCAGCAGGCTGTCCGCCGAAATGTCGTTGCGCGTGGATGACATGGCCACGGTGAACCGGAAGAGCTGCGACAGCCCTTCCGTGCCCGACACCTCTGTCCCGATCAGCACATCGCCGCCCAGCGGCGTCGTGAGCGTAATCAGGCGGCCGGTCTGAACCGGTGCGGACATGGCGACGCGTCTCCGTTCAAAAAACCTGCCCCAGCGGAAGGGGCGGCAGGCGCGCGCGGGCGGCAGGAAGCCTGCCGCCCGCGCTGGTCCAGTCTAACCCGTCTGCGACAGGCTCACGAGGTCTTGGTGGTGGACATGTCGTAGGAGACGGTGACCGGGGTGCCGGCCTTGTTGGTGCCGTCGTAGGGGGTGAACTTGAACTCAAGCTTGGTGAACGAGATCGAGATGGATTCCGTGGGGCGGTCGCCGCTGGAGGACACGGAATAGGACGAGATCAGCGCATTGGTGAGGGTGTAGGTGCAG
>NCCY01000302.1 GCA_002279855.1 Rhizobiales bacterium 12-68-15 | reverse complement strand
GGTTCTGGCAGAGCCCGAAGCCGTAGCAGGCCGCAAGGTCCGATATGTCGGCGGCCGCGTGCAGATGCAGGTTGAGCGGCCGGGCAAGGGCCGCATCCAGCACGCCTTCGTCCCGCAGGCCGTCGCTGCCGCCATGTTCGGCCAGTTGCTCGCCATGGATCGCCAGCACGACCGCCTTCGTGACCCAGATCGGCCCCGTCACTCTTTGGCCAGCTCACGCAACGCGTTGCGGCGCGTTTTCATGATCCGCCGGGCGGCCTCCATCTGCGCCTCGAACTGCGGCTCATAGGGGGTCAGGCGATACCCGCCCGGTGCCTCTGTCAGATACAGCACATCGCCCTGGTCCACATTCATGCGGGCGAGCGCTTCCTTGGGAAACACCGCGCCAACAGAATTGCCGATCCGTCCCAACTTCAACGCCACCATGGCGCACCTCCAAGGCTAAATGTACTTACACATGTCATAACACGCGGCGGACCTTCGTGCACGCCTCTTCCGGAACACGCCCCCCTCCGCCCTCGACGCCATCGCGCTCTTGCGCCATAAGGGCGCCGACAGGCGACAGGGAGAGACACAAGTGAGCGTGACCCTTCAGGCGTATCTGCGCGATTACGCGGCGAACGACCCGAGCCGGCAGGCGGTGGCGGACGCGGTGGCCCGGATCGCGGAAGCCGGCATCGTCATTGCCGACCTCGTCGCGCAGGGGCCGCTGGCCGATCACTTCGCCAAGGTGCGCGGCGACGAGGCCAATGCCGGCGGCGACACCCAGAAGGAACTGGACGTGATCGCCGAGGAAGCGGTCATCGAAAAGCTCAAGCTCGCCCCCGTGGCCTTCCTCGGCTCGGAAGAGAGCGAGACGCCGATCCCGCTCAATACCGCCGGCAGCCTCGTCGTGGCGGTGGACCCGCTGGACGGCTCGTCCAACATCGACACCAATGTCTCCGTCGGCACCATCTATTCCATCCTGCCCTATGATGCCGCGAGCTTCCCCGATCCGGTGGATGCGCTGATGCAGAAGGGCTCGGCGCAGGTCGCCGCCGGCTTCCTCGTCTATGGCCCCTCCACGGTGCTGGTCTCGACGCTGGGCGCGGGAACGCAGGTGTTCGCGCTGGACCGCACGCGCGGCGAGTTCATCCTCGCCAAGGAGGCTGTGGAGATCGCGGCCGCCACCAAGGAATACGGCGTCAACCAGTCCAACATGCGCCACTGGCACGAGCCCATGCGGCGCTATATCGACGATTGCCTTGCCGGCAAGGACGGCCCGCGCGGCAAGGATTTCAACATGCGCTGGGTGGGCTCCATGGTGGCCGACGCCTTCCGCATCTTCACCCGCGGCGGCGTCTACATCTATTCCGGCGACAAGCGGAAGGGCTACGAGGCCGGGCGCCTGCGGCTGATCTACGAGGCGAACCCCGTCGCCTTCATCACCGAGCAGGCCGGCGGCGCGGCCACCGACGGCAAGACCCGCATTCTCGACATCGTCCCGCAGAAGCTGCACCAGCGCATTCCGCTGGTGTTCGGCTCCCGCGAGGAAGTGGAGACCATCGCCTCCTATTACTGAGGCCCGTTCCGCCCCATCTGATTGCGGCGGCCCCGCCCGCCCGGAGACCCGACACCATGACCTTGCCGCTCATCGCCCCGTCCATCCTGGCCTCGGACTTTTCCCGCCTCGGCGAGGAGGTGCGCGACGTGGCGGCGGCGGGGGCGGACTATATCCATCTCGACGTGATGGACGGCCATTTCGTGCCCAACATCACGTTCGGGCCGGACATCATCCGGTCGCTGCGGCGCTACACCGACAAGACCTTCGACACCCACCTGATGATCTCGCCGGTGGAAGCCTATCTCGAAGCCTTCGCTGCGGCGGGATCGGACATCATCACCGTGCAGGTGGAAGCCACCGATCATCTGGACCGCTGCCTGCAGGTCATTCGCGGCCTCGGCAAGAAGGCGGGCGTGGCGCTGAACCCGGCCACCCATGAAAGCTGCCTGGAATACCTGCTCGACAAGGTGGACCTCATCTGCGTGATGAGCGTCAATCCCGGCTTCGGCGGGCAGGCCTTCATTCCGCAGGTGCTGCCGAAGATCGAGCGCATCCGCGACATGGTGCGCGGCCGCGACATCCGCATCGAGGTGGATGGCGGCGTGAACCCGCAGACCGGGGCGCTCTGCGCCAAGGCCGGCGCCGATGTGCTGGTGGCCGGCTCCGCCGTGTTCAAGGGCGGCATCGAGGGCTATCGGGCCAACATCACCGCCATCCGCGACAATGCGGCCCTGGCGCTGGGCATGGTGGCCTGATCCGGCTTGACCCGGAATTAAAAAAACGCTCGATTGTTTCCGGGCCGCGCAGACGGCCCGCCCCGCTCACCGCAGAGCGGAGCACCCCTGAGGAAACGTCGAGGCCGTCATGTCCGCGCGCTATGAGGAGCTGATCCGCTCCTTCCGCTGGTCCCTTCCCGAACGCCTGAACATCGGCGTCGCCTGCGTCGATGCGCACGCCACCGGCGCCGGCAAGCCGGCGCTGATCTTCGTGGAAGAGGACGGCGCGCTCGCCACCTACAGTTTCGAGGATCTCGCCCGCCTCACCAACCGCTTCGCCAACGTGCTGGGCGCGGCGGGCCTCGTGCGGGGCGACCGGGTCGGGGTGTTCCTGCCGCAGGCGCCGGAAACCGCCATCGCCCATCTCGCCGCGTTCAAGGCGGGGCTGGTGTCCGTGCCGCTCTTCACCCTGTTCGGTGACGAGGCGCTGGAATACCGGCTCACGGCCTCGGGCGCGAAGGCGCTGGTGACGGACCTGTCCGGCCTTGCCAAGCTCGCCCGCGTGCGGGACCGGCTGCCCCACCTCACCCATGTGTTCGTCACCGGGCGGGACGCCGGCGGCGCGCTCTCCTTCGATGCGGAACTCGCCCGCGCCTCGGACCGCTTTACGCCGGTGGACACCGGGCCGGACGATCCGGCCATCATCATCTTCACCTCCGGCACCACGGGAAACCCCAAGGGCGCGCTGCACGGCCACCGCATCCTGCTCGGCCACCTGCCCTGCATCACCTTCATCCATGAGGGCATGCCCCAGCCCGGCGACCTGCACTGGACGCCCGCCGACTGGGCGTGGATCGGCGGGCTGTTCGACGTGCTGTTCCCGACGCTCTATCTCGGCGTGCCCGTGCTCGCCCACCGCGCCCGCAAGTTCGAGCCCGACGCGGCCATGGACCTGATGGCGCGCCATGGCGTGCGCAACGTCTTCCTGCCGCCCACCGCCCTCAAGCTGCTGCGGCAGGCGGATGTGCGCCATGACGGGCTGAAGCTGCGCTCCCTGCTCACCGGCGGCGAAAGCCTCGGCGCGGAGCTGGGCGCCTTCGTGCAGGACCGCCTCGGCGTGGAGGCGCGGGAGATTTACGGGCAGACCGAGTGCAATCTCGTGGTCGGCTCCAGTTCCAGCTATTTCCCCATCCGCCCCGGCGCCATGGGCAAGCCCATTCCCGGCCATGACGTGCGCATCGTGGATGACCACGGCACCGAGCTTCCCACGGGCGCGGAAGGCCATATCGGCATCCGCCGGGGCGACCCGGTGATGATGCTGGAATACTGGCAGAA
>NCCY01000301.1:2067-5663 GCA_002279855.1 Rhizobiales bacterium 12-68-15 | reverse complement strand
GCCCAATGCGGGCAAGTCCACGCTGACCAATGCGCTGGTGGGCACCAAGGTCTCCATCGTCTCCCACAAGGTGCAGACCACCCGCGCCATCGTGCGCGGTATCGTCATCCATGGCGCGGCGCAGATGGTGCTGGTGGATACCCCCGGCATCTTCCCGCCCAAGCGCCGGCTTGAGCGGGCGATGGTCTCCACCGCCTGGACCAGCGCGGCCGATGCGGATCTGGTGGCGCTTCTGGTGGATGCGCGGCGCGGCCTCGATGCGGACATCGAGGCGCTGCTCCAGCCCCTGTCGCAGGTGCGGCGCCCGCGCGCGCTGATCCTCAACAAGATCGACCTCATCCGCCGCGACACGCTGCTGGCGCTGACCACGGAACTGACCCAGCGCCTTGCCTTCGACCGGGTGTTCATGATCTCCGCCCTCACCGGCGACGGCGTGGAAGACCTGAAGCACTGGATTGCGGGGACGGTTCAGGAAGGGCCCTGGCTCTATCCCGAGGACCAGATCACCGACGCGCCCATGCGCATGCTGGCGGCGGAAGTGACGCGCGAAAAGCTGTTCGTGCGCCTGCACGACGAACTGCCCTATCGCTCCACGGTGGAGACCGAATCCTGGAAGGAACTGCGCGACGGCTCCGTCCGGATCGAGCAGACCATCTATGTGGAGCGCGACAGCCAGCGCAAGATCGTGCTCGGCCGGGGCGGCTCCACCATCAAGGCGATCTCCACCGAGGCCCGGGCCGAGATCGCCGAGATCACCGAGCAGCGCATCCACCTGTTCATCTTCGTGAAAGTGCGGGAAAACTGGTCGGATGATCCCGAGCGCTACCGCGAGATGGGCCTCGACTTCCCGCGCGAGTAACGCCCAGTGCGAGATTGGCGGCTGAGTTGGAGTGGACCGACCAGGGCATCGTGACCGGCGTGCGGCGCCACGGGGAAAGCAGCGCGGTTCTCGAACTGCTGACCCGCGCGCGCGGGCGTCATCTCGGTCTCGTGCGCGGCGGCGCCTCCCGCCGCCTCGCGCCTCTGCTCCAGCCGGGCAACACGCTCCATGCCACATGGCGCGCCCGGATGGAGGGGCAGCTCGGCACCTATCAGGTGGAAGCGGCCAGCCTGCGCACCGAAGCCCTGATGCGCGCGCCCCATGGCGCGTATGGCGTCAACCACATGACCAGCCTGATCCGCCTGCTGCCGGAGCGCGATCCCCATCCCTCGCTGTATGAAGTGTCCTGCGCGATCCTCGACGCGCTGGAAACCCAGCGGGCCACCGCCATCCTGCTCGCGCGGTTCGAGATCACCATGCTGGCGGAACTTGGCTTCGGGCTGGCGCTGGACCGCTGCGCGGCCACCGGCGCGCGGGATGATCTGGCCTATGTCTCGCCCCGCACGGGACGTGCGGTGTCGCGAGCGGCGGGTTCGGAACTCGCAGACAAGCTGCTGAAGCTCCCGTCCTTCCTTCTCGCCACGCAGATCGTGCCAACGCGCGCGGAACTGGAAGATGCGTTCAGGCTCAGCGGCTATTTCCTCAACCGCCACATCATGGAACCGCGCGGGATCGCCCTTTCGGACGCCCGCGCGGCGTTCATCTCATCGCTGACCCGGCTGGATCAGTAATAGCGGGGTCCGTAATAGGGGCGCGGCGGGCGGGGGCCATAGGCGCCGTAGCGGGGCGGCGGCGGCCCGTAGAAGCCGGGGCCGCGACGCGGCGGGCCGACCCACACGTTCCGGCATTTCATGACCTGGACCGGGCCGCGCCACACCGGGCGGCAGGCGCGACGCCAGCGGACCTCTTCGGTGATGGTGGAGGCCGAACTGCCGTTCAGCGGATTGGCCATCTTGAGGGGGGTGGCATTGGCGGAGCCTGCAAAAGCAGTCACACCAAGCGCTGCCGCGCCGCACAAAGCAACTACAAGTCGTTTCATCTTGCCTACTCCTCCGGAGTCTGCCTTGGCATCACTGTGTGCCTGATCGAAAGGTGAAACGCTCGAATGTCCTGTTTATGTTCCGCAAAAAATCAAAGGATGAATTTTACCTAAGGAAAGGGGTGCCGAAGTAGCGGTTCCTTGAACGCGCGTTCACTCTGGTAAACGCTCATCGTCTGTTCATTCAGCTTGCGGGCTAAGGTAAGGCGAAGCGGTGGCCAAGAGGGGTCGAACCCCATAACGATCAAGGCGGAGCCTCCGCGCGGCCGTGGCGCCTTGTGCGGTGCGACTCATCGCGCTACTCGGTTTGACATGGCCACACGTACGATTCCGCCGGGTGACGGTGCCATCGAGCCGGTCGAGTTGAAGACCGCGCTCGAGGAGCGCTATCTGGCCTATGCCCTGTCCACCATCATGCATCGCGCGCTGCCCGATGCACGCGATGGCCTGAAGCCGGTCCACCGCCGCATCCTGCATGCGATGCGGCAGCTGAAGCTCGATCCGGGGCAGGGGTTCAAGAAGTGCGCCCGCGTCGTCGGCGACGTCATCGGCAAGTTCCACCCCCATGGCGACCAGGCGGTCTATGACGCGCTGGTGCGCCTCGCGCAGGATTTCGCGCAGCGCTATCCGCTGGTGGATGGCCAGGGCAATTTCGGCAATGTGGACGGCGATAATGCCGCCGCCATGCGCTACACCGAGGCGCGCCTCACCGCCACCGCCGGGCTTCTGCTGGACGGGATCGACGAGGATTCGGTGGACTTCCGGCCCACCTATGACGGGTCCGAGGACGAGCCGGTCGTTCTTCCCGCCGCCTTCCCCAATCTCCTGGCGAACGGCTCGCAGGGCATCGCCGTGGGCATGGCGACCTCCATTCCCCCGCACAATGCCGCCGAACTGCTGGATGCCGCGCTGCATCTGGTGGAGAACCCGGCGGCCCCTGCCTCCGACTTGCTGCAATTCGTGCCCGGGCCGGATTTCCCCACCGGCGGCGTGCTGGTGGAAGATCCCGTCGGCATCGCGGAAGCCTATGCCACCGGGCGCGGCTCGTTCCGCGTGCGGGCACGCTGGGAGCGGGAGGAGAGCGGGCGCGGCACCTATCTGGTGGTGGTGACGGAGATTCCCTACGGCGTGCCGAAGGCGCGGCTGGTGGAGAAGATCGCCGAGCTTCTCACCGACAAGAAGCTGCCCCTGCTGGCGGACGTGCGCGACGAAAGCGCGGAGGACATCCGCCTTGTGCTGGAGCCGCGCGCCCGCACGGTGGACCCGGAAGTGCTGATGGAAAGCCTCTTCAAGCTCACCGAGCTTGAAGCGCGCGTTTCGCTCAACATGAATGTGCTGGTGCGCGGGCAGGTGCCCAAGGTTCTTTCGCTGGCGGATGCGCTGCGCGAATGGCTGGCCCACCGCCGCGACGTGCTGCTGCGCCGCTCGCGCCACCGGCTCGCCGAAATCGAGCGGCGGCTGGAAATCCTCGCCGGCTACCTGATCGCCTATCTCAATCTCGACGAGGTGATCCGCATCATCCGCGAGGAGGACGAGCCGAAGGTGTCGCTGATCGCCACCTTCTCCCTCACCGATACCCAGGCGGAAGCCATCCTCAACATGCGCCTGCGCTCCCTGCGCCGGCTGGAGGAGATGGAAATCCGCAAGGAGCATGACGCCCTCTCCAAGGAGAAGGAC
>NCCY01000301.1:0-1987 GCA_002279855.1 Rhizobiales bacterium 12-68-15 | reverse complement strand
TCCGCCAAGGGCTGGGTGCGCGCGCTGAAGGGCCATGTGCAGGATCTTTCGGCGCTCCAGTTCAAGGGCGACGACAGCCTCGCCCACGCCTTCTTCGCCGAGACCACCTCCCGCATCATGGTGTTTGCCTCCAATGGCCGCTTCTACACGCTGGAGGCCTCCAAGCTTCCCGGCGGGCGCGGCCATGGCGAGCCGCTGCGCCTCATGCTGGAGGTGGAGCAGGATGCGGAGATCGTCCGCGTCTTCGCGCACCAGCCCGGCGGCAAGCTGCTTGTGGCGAGCCGCGAGGGGCGCGGCTTCGTGGTGACGGAAGACGATTGCCTCGCCAACACCCGCAAGGGTAAGCAGGTGCTGACCGTGGACGGGCCGGACAAGGCCCACGCGGCGGTGCCCGCCGCCGGCGACAGCGTCGCGGTCATCGGCGACAATCGCAAGCTGCTGCTGTTCCCGCTCAATCAGGTGCCGGAAATGGCGCGCGGGCGGGGCGTCCGCCTCCAGCGCTACAAGGAGGGCGGGCTCTCCGATCTCAAGGTGTTCACGCGCGCGGACGGCCTGACCTGGGAAGACACGTCCGGCCGCACCTGGACCGTGACGGACCTCCTGGACTGGCAGGGCGAGCGGGCTTCCTCCGGACGGCTGCCGCCGAAGGGCTTTCCGCGCAACAACCGTTTCCGGTAGGGCGCAGACAGGGGCGTAGATGGACGCGGGGGCCGCCTGCCTCGTGGGCGTGCTGGCGGGCTCGGGCGCGACGCTGATGAGCGTCACCGCCCATGCCATGCACCAGTCTTTCTTTCACACCGGGCCGGGCGGATTCCTCAGCGCCACGCCGTCGCTGACATCGGCCTGGATGTTCTTCCTGCCCGCCGTTGGCGGCCTGATCCTCGGGCTCTATGCGCTGGTGGTGAAGCGCTTTCGCCCCCGCCCGGTGACCGATCCCATCGAGGCGAATGCGCTGGAAGGCGGGCGCATGTCGCTGCTCGACAGCGTCATCCTGTCCAGCCAGACGGTGATAGGCAACGGCTTCGGCGCCTCGGTCGGCATGGAGGCGGGCTATACACAATGGGGCTCCGGCATCGCCTCCGCCATCGGCCAGAAGCTCGGCCTGCGCCGCTCGGACCTGCGGGTGCTGGTGGGATGCGGCGCGGCGGGGGGCATCGCCGCCGCCTTCCATGCGCCTCTGGCCGGCGCCTTCTATGCCTTCGAGCTGATCATCGGCATCTATGCCATTCCCCATGTGGCCCCGGTGCTGGCGGCGGCGCTGCTCGGCTATCTGTCGGCGCAGGCGCTCGGCGTGGTGGGCACGCCCATCATCATCCCCCAGGTGCCGCAGGTGGTGCCCGGCGACTATCTTCTGTTCATCCTGCTGGGCCTGATCGGCGCGGCGCTCGCCATCCTCATCATGCGGACCATGACGCTGGTGGAGCAGGGTTTCTCCCGCAGCGGCATTCCCCAGCCCCTGCGGCCCGTGGTGGGCGGCCTGATCGTCGGGGCGCTCGCGCTGGTCTCCCCGCAGGTGCTCGCCAGCGGGGAATCGGCCATCCATATTCAGGTCCATTCCACCGTGACCCTCGCGGTGGCGGGCATTCTGGTGCTGAAGGTGCTGGCGGCGGCGTGCTCGCTCGGTTCCGGCTTTCGCGGCGGCCTGTTTTCGGCGGCCCTGTTCCTCGGTTCACTAATGGGCAAGCTGTTCGCGGGGGCGCTCGCCGTTCTCGCGCCGGCCCTCCATGTGGAGCCGGTGATCGCCGCCGTGGTGGGCATGGCGGCGCTGGCGGTGGGCATCGTGGGCGGCCCGATGACCATGACCTTCCTGGTGCTGGAGGCCACCAGCAACCTCGCCATTACCGGGCTGGTGCTGGTCGCGGCCATTGCCTGCTCGCTCACGGTGCGGCTGGCGTTCGGCTATTCCTTCTCCACCTGGCGCATGCATTTGCGGGGCGAGAGCATTCGCGGGGCACAGGATGTGGGCGTGCTGCGCGACCTCACCGTC
>NCCY01000300.1 GCA_002279855.1 Rhizobiales bacterium 12-68-15 | reverse complement strand
TCCGCCACGTCCGCGAAGCGCGCGAACTTAGAGCGCGCCGGCATCGGATGGAAGGAATTTCGCGGACTTTCCGCAGGTTGTGCCCGGCCTCATGTCCCGCACGCGGCCGGGCGGCGCCTCAGGCCGTGCGTCGCACGGAGAGAATGGCCCCCGCCAGAAGCCCGCCAATCAGGCTGATATGTTCGACGGCGGTGCGGAAGTGATGCAGGGCATCTTCCCCCGCTGCCGCCCAGAACGGATGGGCGATGGGAATGGTCAGCACGAGGAACACGCCGAGGGCCCCGAAGCCCAGCCACGCGGCCCGGTTCACGATGATGAGCAGCGAGGAGGCGAGCAGCGTGAAGACGGCGAGGGCGCCGAATGCCGCCGGCGGGTTGAGGCCGAAATGGGCCATTTCCGCCACCGTCGCCGGGAAGTTGATGAGCTTGTCGAGCCCCGCGCCCCAGAAGACGAAGGTGAGCAGAACGCGCATCAGGACGAGCACAATGCGCGAGCTGAGCAATGCAGTGATGAAATGCGGTGTCATGGATGCCCCTCCAGAGGCGGCATCCATGCCCTTTATCGGCTGATCGCGTCAAGAGGCGTGGGTTGTGGGCGCGAACTGGTGCACCGCATCCGGGGTTACCGGCGTGATGGCCACCGACTCGCCGCAGCCGCAGGCCGAGGTCTGGTTGGGGTTGTTGAACACGAACTGCGCCGAGAGCTTGTCGGTCTTGAAGTCCATCTCGGTCCCGAGCAGGAACAGCACGGCCTTCGGGTCGATGATGACCTTGACGCCCTTGTCTTCCACCACGTCGTCGGCGGGGCGGATCTCGGTGGCATAGTCCATGGTGTAGGACATGCCGGCGCAGCCGCCATTCTTCACGCCGATCCGCACCGCAAGGGCGGGAGGATCGGACCGGCCCATGATCTGGTGCAGCCGGGCGGCGGCGGCATCGGTGATGCGCATGACCGGAGGGCGAGGGCGCACGGTTGCGTTCATGTCTTCAAACTCCTGACCGCGCCGGTTCAAGGCCGGCGGATCTTCTCCCTGAAAATGGGGGATAAGCGCCCGTCCGGCAAGGGTGCCGGCCTCCGGATCGCACAATCATCTGCGCCGCGCCATGCAACCCAACGGGCAAAGCGGCGTTCAGCCTGGCAATGGAGGAGAAAGGCCATGGTCAAGGTGAACGCGCCCCGAACGCCGACGCGCCCGAAGCAGGCGTCCCGCGAGGAGACAGGGGACCATGGCAGCGACCTCTCGGCCAAGGAGGGGGAGGTTGTCGAGGAGCGGGCCAATCTGCGCGCGCTGGCCGTCTATGAGGTGATCCGCCGGGAAGGCGTGGAGGAATTGCGCCGCCCGGTGGCGAGTCTGTGGTGGTCCGGCATCGCCGCGGGGCTCACGATCGGCTTCTCCATCGTCGGCGAAGGGCTGCTGCACACCCATCTGCCGGATGCGGGGTGGCGCGAGGTGGTGGAAAGCCTCGGCTATTCCATCGGCTTCCTGATCGTCATCCTCGGCCGCTACCAGCTTTTCACCGAGACGACCATCACCGCCGTCCTGCCCGTGCTGTCCGAACCGTCCTGGCGCGGGGTCGGGGCCCTGCTGCGGATGTGGGTCGTGGTGCTGGTGGCGAACCTTGTGGGCACCGCCTTGTTCGGCGCCGCCCTTGCGAGCGGCCTGTTCCTGCCGGCGGAGATCGGGGAGGGCATCTTCGCCATCTCGCGCCATCTGGCGGAACTGACGCCGCAGGATGCGTTCCTGCGCGGCATTCTCGGCGGCTGGCTGGTGGCGACCGTGGTCTGGCTGCTGCCGAGCGCGGAGCAGGCGCGCTTCGGGGTCATCCTCATCCTGACCTCGCTCATCTCCGCCCTTGAACTCTCCCATGTGATCTCCGGCTCGGTGGAGATGTTCACCCTGCTCTTCGCGGGGGAGGTGGGAGCGGGACAGGCGGCCGCGATCCTGCTGCCGCTGCTGGCCGGCAACATCGTGGGAGGGTCCGCGCTGGTGGCGCTGCTCGCTTACGGGCAGGTGCGGGAGGAAATGACCGAGCCCGACGGGGACCAGCCGTCCCTGAAGGACGACACGGCGCCGGAATCGCTCAGGGGGCCCGCCTGACGAACACCGTGCTCTCGAAGTCGAACACCAGGTCTCCGTGCTGGTTGACGCCGCTGTTATAGGCGATGAACAGGCCCCAGCCCGGCTTGCTCCTGGAGACGATCTTCTCGCGCAGCTCGGTGGAGTAGGTGATGGTGTCGCCCACATAGACCGGCTTCAGCCAGCGCAGGTTCTTGAAGCCCGGCGACGGGCCGAGGTCCGGCACCGGCGCGCCGCGCGCCTTGCGCTCGGCGGTTTCGCGGACCTGATCTTCCAGGAACAGCTTCATCCAGGTGGCGGCGGTGTGCCAGCCGGAGGCGACGAGGGCGCCGAAATGGGTGCGGCTCGCGGCGGCCTCGTCCACATGGAAGCGCTGCGGGTCGTATTTCTCCGCGAAGGCGAGGACGGCTTCGCGCGTGAACAGGTGGCTTCCGAGCGTCCGGCGGCTGCCGATCTCCACATCGTCGAAGAAGCTCATGCGAGGCGCGCTCCGGGATTGCGGCGGGCGAACAGGATGACCAGCTGCTGCTCGGTGGCGACCTCGTTCTTGCCCTTCAGCAGTTCCAGCCGCAGCGTCACGAGGCCCAGGTCGGGCTTGCTCTTGGAGGTGCGGCTTTCCAGAACCGTCCGCCGCAGGGTCAGCACGTCACCGGGGAAGATGGGCAGCTTCCACTTCACCTCGGTCACGCCGGGCGAACCCAGGCCAGAGGCCCGCAGCAGGAAGGCATCGCAGGCCATGCGCTGCATGATGGCGCAGGCGTGCCAGCCGGAGGCGGCAAGCCCGCCCAGCATGGACGCCGCGCCGGCCTGCGCATCGAGATGCATGGGCTGCGGGTCGAACTCCCGCGCAAAGGCAAGGATTTCAGCTTCGGTGACGCAATAGGACCCGAAGGTCTTCACCTCGCCTTCGATGAAATCCTCGAAGAAGATGTCCTGCACCCCGGCCTCCCATTCTGACGAATGTGTAGCACGTCCCCGACGGCAGGGGAGGGGCTTTGCAGCAGGTCCCGTACCGCAGCCGAGGTCGATCACTGGCCCTGCCGCCGCCGGCGGCCTTCCGGCCGGCGGCGGGGTGCGGTGTCAGTTGGCGAAGCGGAAGTGCAGCACGTCGCCGTCCTGCACGATGTATTCCTTGCCTTCCAGCCGCAGCCGTCCGGCATCGCGCGCGCCCGCCTCGCCCTTGTTGCGGACATAGTCGTCATAGGCGATGGTCTCGGCGCGGATGAAGCCCTTCTCGAAATCCGTATGGATCACGCCCGCCGCCGCCGGCGCCTTGGTGCCGCGCGTGATGGTCCAGGCGCGCGCCTCCTTGGGGCCGACCGTGAAATAGGTCACGAGGTGCAGCAGGTCATAGCCGGCGCGGATCACGCGGTTCAGGCCGGGCTCGTCGAGGTCGATGGCCTCCAGATAGTCCTTCTGCTCCTCCGGCGGCAGCACCGCGATCTCGCTCTCGATCTTGGCGGAGACCACCACGGCCTTCGCGCCTTCGGCGGCGGCGCGGGTGAAGACCTCAGCGGAAAGGCTGTTGCC
>NCCY01000299.1 GCA_002279855.1 Rhizobiales bacterium 12-68-15 | reverse complement strand
CTCGTCATTGGCAAGGCGCCGCTCGAAGGCGTCGAGAACCTCCGCCTTGCTGCGGCCCCGGATGGCCATGATGAAGACGAAGCCGAAGCGCGCCATATAGGCTGCGTTCAGGGCCGCAAAGCGGGCCTTTTCGTCCATGGTCAGCGCGTCAAGCCCGGCCGAGGCCTGTTCCTCCGCGCTCTCGGCGGTCAGCAGGCGCGCGGCGGCAAGGCGCCCCGCAAGATCGGGATGGCTGTTGATCACGCCCATCTGCCGCTCGTGATCGGCGGCCCGCAAGTGCGCGGCCATGGCTTCGGATAGCCCCGCCGCGCTGTCCTGCAGCGGCGTGAGGCCGGCGTCGAACGTGGCTTCCGCGATCCACGGCGAATGCTCGAAAATGCTGCCGAACCGCTCCACGAACAGCGCGCGCGACATGCGGCTCGGCACATAGCCGCCCGGCGGGGGATGATGGGTGATCCAGTGGCGGGCGATGTCCAGGCGTCGGGCGACCCACACCCCTTCATGGCCCTGAATATAATCAAGGAAACGCGCCAGCGCCGCCGCCCGCCCCGGCCGTCCGACCAGCCGGTTGTGGAGGCCGATGGAGAGCATGCGCGGCGCGGTGGCGCCTTCCGCATAGAGCAGGTCGAAGCTGTCCTTCAGATAGGTGAAGAAGGCTTGCCCCTCGGCGAAGCCGGCGGGAATCGCGAAACGCATGTCATTGGCGTCGAGCGTGTAGGGAACGATGAGGAATGGTCCGTTCGGCCCCTCCACCCAATAGGGAAGCTCGTCCGCATAGCTGTCCGCCGAATAGAGGAACCCGCCTTCTTCCATGGTGAGGCGCAGGGAGTTTTCCGATGTCCGGCCCTGGTAGAAGCCCAGCGGCCGCGTCCCCGCGACCTCCGCATGGATGCGGACCGCCTCAGCGATATGCGCGCGCTCTTCCTCGGCGGGGATGTGCCGGTAGTCGATCCACTTCAGGCCGTGGCTGGCAATCTCCCATCCCGCCTCGGTCATGGCCGCGACCGCTTCCGGGTGGCGCGCCATGGCGGTGGCGATGCCGAACACGGTGAGCGGCAGGCCACGCTGCGTGAACATGCGGTGCAGCCGCCAGAACCCCACGCGGGAGCCGTATTCGTAGATGCTCTCCATGTTCATGTGGCGCTGGCCCGGCCAGGGCGCCGCCCCCACGATCTCCGAGAGGAAGGCCTCCGAGGCGGCGTCGCCGTGAAGGATGCAGTTTTCCCCTCCCTCCTCGTAATTCATCACGAACTGGACGGCGATCCGCGCCCCTTCCGGCCAATGAGGGTGGGGCGGGGTACGGCCATAGCCGACGAGGTCGCGCGGATAGGGGGTCTCGGTCATGGGTCAGGAGCCGCGATAGGTGGAATAGGCCCAGGGGGAGCACAGGAGGGGGACGTGATAGTGCCCGTCCGCCGCCATGGAGAAACGCAGGGGAACCACGTCGAGGAAAGCCGGCTCCGGCAGAGCGGCACCCTTGGCCCGGAAATAATCTCCCACATGGAAGATCAGTTCATAGGTGCCGGGGGCAAACGTCTCGCCCGAAAGCAGGGGGGCGTCCGTGCGCCCGTCTGCATTGGTGCGGTGGGTGGAAATGGCGTGTCGCGAGCCGTCGGCGGCGAGCCGAAAGAGGTGGATTTCCACGTTCGGCGCCGGGATCCCCGACGAGAGGCGCCCCATATTTCGCCCTTTCCTCTCCCGGTGCGGCAACGCTGCAGCGGGCCGTTCCGGAGCAAGCTTAGCGGAGACTCGCCGCCTTCATTTACCAAAAATATCGGAAGATGCTTCGATCTTCCGCAGGTTCCCCTGGCCGCGCCTCTGGCCTCAGATGGCGCCATGCCCGCAACCCTCTCCTCCGCATGCAGTGCACTTCCGCCCGTGGCCGGCGCGCCCGCGCCCCGGCTAGAGGCGCAGCTTGTCTCCGAGCTTCCCGAGCTCTGCGGACAGGAAACGGCGCGCTTCCTCCAGCAGCAGGTCTGCGAAGTCCTTGACCTTCAGCGGGACAAGCTGGCGGGCGGGGTAGAGCACGGCCAGCGTCACCGGCGTCGGCGGATAAGCCTGCATCACCGGAACGAGGCGACCATCCGCAAGGGCGTCGGCCACCTCGAAACGGGGCTTCATGACAAGGCCGCGCCCCTCCATGGCCCAGACGGTGAGCACGTCGCCGTCATCGGCCTCCAGATGCCCGCGCACCGGCTCGGTGATCTGCCGGCCGCCGCTGTCCAGCGTCCAGCGGAATTCCCGCGCGCCGGCGAAGCGCAGCAGCAGGCACTGATGGCTGGCGAGATCGGACGGCTGCTCCGGCGCGCCTGCCCGTTCGATGTAAGCTGGGGCCGCGCAGACCACGCGCTCCACATCCGCCACCTTGCGCATGATGAGAGAGGAATCCTCGAACGCGTCGAGCCGCAGCGCCACATCCACCGCCTCGGCCACGAGGTCGATCACATGTTCGGAGAGGCGCAGCCGCACGTCCATATGCGGGTGCGTCTCCTGATAGCGCGCCGCCACCGGCGCCATCAGCCGGCGGCCGAGATGCAGCGGCGCGGTGGCCCGCAGCGCGCCGCGCGGCATGGCGCCGAGCTCGGTCACATGGGATTCTGCCGCCTCGATGAGGCGCAGCGCTTCCGTGACATTCTCGTAGAAGACCCGCCCCTGCTCGGTCAGGCTCATGCGCCGTGTGGTGCGGTTGAACAGCCGGCAGGCGAGATGCTTTTCCAGCATCTGGATGCGATGGCTGACCATGTTGGCAGAGATGCGCAGGCGGCGGCCGGCCTCGGAAAAGCTCTCGCTTTCCGCCGCCGTGACGAAGGCCCGCATGTTTTCCAGCACCATCGCCTCCGCACGTCCGCCGCTCGGGGGATGATGCGGCGCCAGAACTGTATTATCCCCGGTGCGTCCGTAAATTGAAGGATCGTGTTCAATGACTTCCACCGAGGCCAACCGTCTCGATACCCTGATCGCCGAGCGCGCGGCGGAGCAGGTGGCCTTCCTCGCCGAACTGGTGAAGGTGCCGTCCGACAATCCCCCCGGCGACTGCGCGCCCCATGCGGCGCGTGCGGCGGACCTGCTGGAAGGCCTCGGCTATGAGGTGGAGCGACACCAGGTGCCGCAGGCCCAGGCGCAGGCCGCGGGCATGGTGAGTGTGACCAACCTCATCATCCGCCATCGTTTCGGCGATGGCCCGGTCATCGCGCTCAACGCCCATGGCGACGTGGTGCCTCCCGGCGACGGCTGGTCGCAGGACCCCTATGGCGCGGCGGTGGTGGACGGCGAGATGTATGGCCGTGGTGCGGCGGTGTCGAAGTCCGACTTCGCCACCTATGCCTTCGCGCTCGACGCGCTGAAGCGGTCCGGCCTGCCGCTGAAGGGCACCGTGGAACTGCACTTCACCTATGACGAGGAGATTGGCGGCGAGGTCGGGCCCGGCTGGATCCTTGAGGAGAAGCTGACGACGCCCGATTATGTCATCTCGGCCGGCTTCTCCTATGCGGTGGTGGTGGCGCACAATGGCTGCCTGCATCTGGAGGTGGAGGTCGCGGGCAAGTCCGCCCATGCGGCGCTGCCCTTCACCGGCGTCGATGCGCTTGAGGCGGCGACCGGCATTCTGGGCGCGCTCTATGCCTATCGCGCCACGCTTCCGGCCACGGTCTCGCAGACCACCGGCATCGGATCGCCCCAGATCACGGTCGGTCTCATCTCCGGCGGCATCAACACCAATGTGGTGCCCGATCGCGTCACCTTCCGGCTCGACCGCCGCATCGTGCCCGAGGAAAACCCCGAAGCCGTGGAGGCGGAGGTTCGCAAGGTGATCGAGGATGCGGCGAAGGCGGCTCCCGCCGCCCGTGTCACCATCCGCCGCATCCTTCTGGCCCGGCCGCTGGTGCCGGATGCGGGCTCGGACCGGCTGACCCGGGCCATCCAGGCCGCCGCCGCCGAGGTCATCGGCGAGGACATTCCCGCCAAGGGCGTGCCGCTCTACACCGATGCCCGGCTCTATGCGGAGGCCGGCATCCCGGTGGTTCTGTATGGCGCCGGCCCGCGCACCATCGAAGAGGCGAACGGCCACCGTGCGGATGAGAAGCTGCGTCTCTCCGACCTGTCGCTCGCCACCCGTGTGGTCGCGCGCACGCTGGTGGATCTGCTCACCTGATCCCGATCAAGGCGCCCCCCGGCCGGGGGGCGCCCAATGCCATCAAGACGGCCGCAGAGCCGTGGGGAATGCCCGGCATCCAAGAACCACAGACCTGACCGACCAGAGGTGTTTCCATGACGCTCGTCTCCAAGACCTATGGCAAGGCCCGCGTGCGGGTGCTGCGGCTGAAGAAGGACGGTCCCCGGCACGAGGTGCGCGAACTCACCGTGCAGGCCATGATGACCGGCGACTTCGCCGGCGCCTTCGTGGCGGCGGACAATTCAAAGATGGTGTCCACCGATACGGTGAAGAACGTCATCAACGTGGTGGCGCGGGAACATCTCGGCCTCGATACGGAGCTGTTCTGCTGCGCGGTCGCCGACAAGCTGCTCGCCTGCTATCCGCAGGTGGAGACGGTCACGGTCACGGCCCATGAGACCAAGTGGGATCGCCTCTCGGTCGGCGGCACCCCGCACGACCATGCGTTCCTGCTGGACGGCAATGGCAAGCCCTTCGCCCGCGTGGTGGCGAGCCGGGAGGGGAAGGAGATCACCTCGGGCCTGTCGGGCTTCACCTTCATGAAGACCACGGCCTCGGCCTGGGACAATTACGCCCTCGATCCCTACACCACCATCAAGGAAACCCGCGACCGCATCTGCGCCACCTCCATGGAGGCAAGCTGGCGATGGAGCGCGGCGCCGGCCGATTACAAGGGGGCCAATGCCACCATCCTCACCACGCTGCTGGACGTGTTCGCGAGCACTTTTTCGGAAAGCGTGCAGGACAGCCTGTATCGCATGGGCACGGCGGCCCTCGCCAAGGTGCCGGAACTCATCGACATCTCGATGGCGTGCCCGAACAAGCACTATCTGCTCATGAATCTGGAGCCGTTCGGGCTGGACAACGACAATCTCGTCTTCCTGCCCACCGACGAGCCGCACGGCCAGATCGAGTGCACGGTGGGCCGCTGAGGAGACACGTCGGCACCGACCGCCTGTCCCGATCCGCGCAGCCGGATCGGGACAGGCTCGGCTTGCCGTTGCGCCGCTCGCCCCGCAGCGTCGGGAGGCCGATGCCGGCGGCGTCGAAGCCGCCATCCACCGCCAGTTCCTGCCCGGTGATGTAGCTTGCCCGCTCGCTGCACAGGAAGAAAATGGCTTCCGCCAGTTCTTCCTCAAGCCCGTAACGGGCGAGCGGGATAGCGTCGTGATAGTCGGCGCGGATCTCGCGGGAGTGCACGGCCTTGGCCATCGCCGTGTCCACCGGGCCGGGGGCAACCGCGTTGACGCGGATGCCGAGGCTCGCCAGTTCGACCGCAAGCTGGCGGGTGAGGTGGGCGAGACCCGCCTTGCTTGTCCCGTAGGCTGACCGCAGCGTAGAGGCGCGCAGGCCGGAGATGGAGGTGATGTTCACCACCGCCCCGCCGCCTTCCTCGCGCATCAGCGCCGCCGCCGCCTTGGTACAGATGAACGGGCCGGAGAGATTGACCTCCAGGACGCGCGCCCACTCCTCGTCGCTGGTCTCCATGATCGGCTTGAACACGGCGATGCCGGCATTGTTCACCAGCGCATTGAGTCGCCCGAAACGCACCGAGACCATCTCGACCGCCGCCGCCACTTCCTGCGCCTCGGTGACATCGCAGGTCAGCGCGAGGGTGCGGTCCGGCGCACCGAGGGCCTCGGCGGCGGCTTCCACCTCCGGGCCAAGGATG
>NCCY01000298.1 GCA_002279855.1 Rhizobiales bacterium 12-68-15 | reverse complement strand
GGCAGGTGCGGCAGTCACAGTCCATACACCTTTGCAAGCTCCGTGTCTTTGGCGGCCACGATGCGTGCAAGATCGACGATCACCTTGGCCTGCTTCCAGGTAGCGTCATCCTGCATCTTGCCATCGATCATCACCGCACCCGCCCCGTCCGGCATGGCCTGGAGGATCTTCAGCGCAAAGGCCACTTCGCCGGGGTCGGGGCTGAAGACGCGCTTGGCGATGTCGATCTGGGTCGGGTGCAGCGACCATGCGCCGACGCAGCCCTGAAGGAAGGCGTTGCGGAACTGGCTTTCGCAGGCGGCAAGGTCGGCGAAGTCACCGAACGGGCCATAGAAGGGCTTGATGCCGTTGGCGGCGCAGGCATCCACCATCTTCGCGACGGTGTAGTGCCACAGGTCCTGCTGGTAGCGGGCGCGCGGCGCCTCGCCGTCCGCGTCCGCCAGCACCTGATAGTCCGGGTGACCGCCGCCGACGCGGGTGGTCTTCATGGCGCGGGAGGCGGCGAGATCCGCCGGGCCGAGGCTCATGCCGTGCATGCGCGGGGAGGCGGCGGCGATCTCCTCCACATTCTTCACGCCTTCTGCGGTTTCCAGAATGGCATGGATGAGGATCGGCTTGCCGATGGCGTGCTTCGCCTCAAGCTGGGCCAGAAGCTGGTCGAGATAATGGATGTCCCACGGGCCATCCACTTTCGGCAGCATGATGACATCCAGCTTGTTGCCGATGGCGGCGACGATCTCGGTGATGTCGTCGAGCGCCCACGGGCTGTTCAGCGCATTGATGCGCGTCCACAGGCCGGTGGTGCCGAAATCCGTGCTCTGGCCCATGGCGATGAAGCCGGCACGGGCCGCCTCCTTGGCGTCCACGGGGATCGCGTCTTCCAGATTGCCGAGCACCACATCCACCTGTCTGGCGATGTCGGGCACGCGGGCGCGGATCTTTTCCAGATGCGGCGGCACGAAGTGGATCATGCGCTCCAGCCGGACGGGAAGCTCCCGGAACGGAACGGGCGCCCCGATGGCGAGCGGCTTGTAGAAATTGCGCGGCAGCTTCATTGAACGGTTCCCCCCTGCAGGCCCTAAGGAGAATGGGGCACGAACGGGACAGGCGGCAAGCGCGGCGTTGCAACGCAGCATGGGCGAGGGTACGTCCTGCCCGTCGCAGATGGACGAGGAGGCTTCCCTATGCTGACACGGCGGTCTTTTATCGGGCGATCGCTCCTCGCGGGCGCCGCGACCCTGCTGGGCGCCGGCCCCTCGCTGGCGCAGACCAGCTATTGGGGGCGCCGGCAGGAGACGCCGTCCGATTTCATCTTCGGCTATGGCAGCCTCATCAATACCCCGTCGCGGGAAGGCACCGGCCGCCCCGGTCTGCATGCGCTGCCGGCGCGGCTGTCTCCGGATTTCGGGCAGGTCCGCTCGTGGTGCGCACGGTCGAACCGGCTCGGCTGGACCGCGCTCGGCCTGCGTCCCCGCCGCCCCGGCGAGGCAGGCTGGAGCATCAACGGGGTGGTGTTCCCCGTGGAACCCAACCTGCTGCCCCGCTTCGACCGGCGCGAATCGGGATATGACCGCGTTGCCGTGCCGCGCGAGCTGATTGAAGGCGTGACGTGGGAAGCGCTGCCGCAGGCCGGCACCATCTGGGTCTATGTGCCCAAAAGCGTCGCCGGCCCCGGCGCCGAGCCGCTGCTGCCCGATCTCGATCATCCGATTCTCCAGTCCTATCTCGATCTCTGCCTCGAAGGGGCACTGGAGATCGGCCCCGACTTCGCCCGCGAGTTCATCGCGACCACCGCCGACTGGAGCGGCTTCTGGCTCAATGACCGTGAGATTCCCCGCCGTCCCTGGGTGATGACCAAGCAGGCGGGCACCATGGACGAGATGCTGGCGGGGACGCCGCCGGCCGCCGCCGTTTTCGGCGAGCGGATGTATCCCGAGGTCTATGCCGCGCGGCTGATGCGGGCGGCTGCGCAGGGATCGGGACGGTGAGGGCAGGGGGCGCGGTTTTGCCCCTCGCGCCCGGGCCGGTCCGGCGGCTATAAGGCCCTATGCCTCCCGACTCGCTCCTCGCCCTCGGCGCCGCCGAGGCGCGCGACCCCGCAGACGTCCTGCGGCATGTCTTCGGCTACGAATCGTTCCGGGGCCGGCAGGGCGAGATCGTGCGCCATGTGACGGCGGGCGGCGATGCGCTGGTTCTCATGCCCACGGGCGGCGGCAAGTCGCTCTGCTACCAGATCCCGGCGCTGGCCCGGCATGGCACGGGCATCGTCGTCTCGCCGCTGATCGCGCTGATGCATGACCAGGTGCAGGCGCTGCGCCAGCTGGGGGTGAAGGCGGCGGCGCTCAACTCCTCCCTGGCCCCCGGCGAGGCGCGGCAGGTGGAGCGGGCGCTCGCCATGGGCGAGCTGGACCTTTTGTATGTGGCGCCCGAGCGGCTGCTGACGGACGGCTTCCTCACCCTGCTGCAGGGCGCGCGCATCGCGCTGTTCGCCATCGACGAGGCCCATTGCGTCTCGCAATGGGGGCATGATTTCCGCCCCGAATACCGGCAGCTCACCATCCTGCACGAGCGGTTCCCCTCGGTGCCGCGCGTGGCCCTCACCGCCACCGCCGACGGGCCGACGCGGCGCGAGATCGTCGAGCGGCTGGGGCTGGAGGAGGGACGGGTGTTCCTGTCCTCCTTCGACCGCCCCAACATCCGCTATCGCATCGCGCCGAAATCCCAGCCCCGCCAGCAATTGCGCACCTTTCTCGATGCCCATGAGGGCGAGGCGGGCATCATCTACTGCATGAGCCGCGCCAAGGTGGAGCAGACGGCCGAGGCGCTGAGCACGGAAGGCCGCATCGCGCTGCCATATCATGCCGGCCTCGCCCCGGAGGTGCGCGCCCGAAACCAGGACCGCTTCCTGAAGGACGAGGGCGTCATCATGGTGGCGACCATCGCCTTCGGCATGGGCATCGACAAGCCGGACGTGCGGTTCGTGGTGCATCTCGACCTGCCGAAAAGCGTCGAGAGCTATTATCAGGAGACCGGCCGCGCGGGCCGCGACGGGCTGCCATCCGAAACCCTCATGCTCTACGGCATGGAGGATGTGGCCAAGCTCATCCAGTTCGTGGACGCCTCCGACGCCCCCGAGGCCCGCAAGCGTGTGGAGCGGGCGAAGCTCGATGCGCTGATCGGCCTGTGCGAGACCGCAAGCTGCCGGCGCGGGGTGATGCTCGCCTATTTCGACGAGGAGCTTCCCGAGCCCTGCGGCAATTGCGACACCTGTCTTGATCCGGTGCGCACCTATGACGGTACGGAGCGGGTGCAGAAGCTGCTCTCCTGCGTCTACCGCACCAAGGAGACCTTCGGCGCCGGGCATGTGGTGGACGTGCTCCTCGGCACCGTCACCGACAAGGTCACCCGCTTCGGCCACGACAAGCTCTCCAGCGCTGGCGCTGACCGAGGCCTGCCGGCCCGTCCTGCGCGGCGAGCGGCGCGTCGAGCTGAAGGCCGAGGCGCCCACCCGTGCGGCGCGGGTGACCGGCGGGGGCCGCGCCCCGCGCGCCGCGCTGGCGGACCCGCGCGACGAGGCGCTGTACCAGAAGCTGCGGACCCTGCGGCTCGACCTCGCCAAGGCGCAGGGCGTGCCGCCTTATGTGATCTTCCATGACGCCACTTTGATGGAGATCGCCCGCGTGCGGCCGCGCTCGCTCGCAGGTCTGGGCGATGTGTCCGGTGTCGGCGAGGCGAAGCTGGAGCGCTACGGGCCGCAGGTGATCGAAGTGGTGCGGGGCGGCTGAGGCTTCCGGGGCAGGGGCTCGGTGCTTTTGAGACGGTATTAAAGCCGGCAGGCGCGCGCACCGGCGTTGCCTCGCAATTCCCCGGCTTGCTATAGGCGGTGCAGCGGATGCGGACGCGCATCCGGTCAAGGAGTGTTTCATGTCGGTTGATATCGGGACCGTGCGGCGGGTGGCGCATCTTGCGCGCATTTCCGTCAGCGAAGAGGAATTGCCGGCGCTGCAGGGCGAGCTGAACGCCATCCTCGCCTTCGTCGAGCAATTGTCCGAACTCGACGTGTCCGACGTGGAGCCCATGACCAGCGCGGTGCCCATGACCCTGCCGCTGCGCGCGGACGAGGTGACCGACGGTCACTATCCCGACCGCATCCTCGCCAATGCCCCCGAAGCCGAAGGCGGCTTCTTCACCGTGCCGAAGGTGGTGGAATGACCGCGCTCAACCAGCTCACCCTCACCCAGGCGCGCGAGGGGCTCGCCCAGGGCGAATTCAGTGCCGTCGAACTGACGGACAGCTATCTCGGCGCCATGGAAGCGGCGCGGGCGCTCAATTCCTACACCGCCGAGACGGCCGACAAGGCGCGCGACATGGCGGCGCGGGCGGATGCGCGCATTGCCTCCGGCGATGCCGGTCCGCTGGAAGGCCTGCCGCTGGGCGTGAAGGACATGTTCGCCACCGAGGGTGTCGCGACCACCGCTTGTTCCAACATTCTCAAGAACTTCGTGCCGACCTACGAGTCCACGGTCACCAGCCATCTCTGGCGCGACGGCGCAGTGATGCTGGGCAAGCTCGGCAATGACGAGTTCGCCATGGGCTCGTCCAACGAAAGCTCGGCCTTCGGTCCCGTGGTCTCGCCGTGGCGGCGGGAAGGGGATGCGACCCCGCTGGTGCCCGGCGGCTCGTCGGGCGGCTCGGCGGCGGCAGTGGCGGCCTATCTCTGCGCGGCGGCGACCGGCACCGACACCGGCGGCTCCATCCGCCAGCCGGCGGCCTTCACCGGCACGGTGGGCATCAAGCCGACCTATGGCCGTTGTTCGCGCTGGGGAATCATCGCCTATGCCTCGTCGCTGGACCAGGCCGGCGTCTTCGCCCGCACGGTGAACGATGCCGCCATCCTGATGCGGTCCATGGCGGGGCACGACCCGAAGGATTCCACCAGCGTCAACCTGCGCGTCCCCGACTATGAGGATGCGGTGGGCGCCTCGGTGCGCGGCAAGCGCATCGGCATTCCCCGCGAATACCGCGTGGACGGCATGTCGCAGGAAATCTGCGAATTGTGGGAGCAGGGCGCGGACATGCTCCGGGATGCGGGGGCTGAGATTGTCGAAATCTCGCTGCCGCACACCAAATATGCGCTTCCGGCCTATTATATCGTGGCGCTGGCGGAGGCCTCTTCCAACCTCGCCCGCTATGACGGCGTTCGCTATGGCGAACGCGTGCCGGGCAAGGACATCATCGACATGTACGAGCGCACCCGCGCCGCCGGCTTCGGGCCGGAGGTGCGCCGGCGCATCATGATCGGAACCTATGTTCTCTCGGCGGGCTATTACGACGCCTATTACCTGAAGGCGCAGAAGGTCCGCACCCTCATCAAGCGCGACTTCGACGACGTCTATGCCCAGGGCGTGGACGCCATCCTCACCCCGACCACGCCCTCGCCCGCCTTCGGCATCGGCGAGAAGGGCTCGGGGGATCCGGTGGAGATGTATCTCCAGGACGTGTTCACGGTCACAGTGAACCTTGCCGGCCTGCCGGCCATGTCGGTGCCGGCCGGCTTCTCGTCGGACGGGCTGCCGCTCGGTCTCCAGCTCATCGGCCGCCCGTTCCAGGAAGAGACGCTGTTCTCCCTCGGGCAGGTGATCGAGGATGCGGCGGGGCGCTTCCCGGTGGAGGACCTCTGGTGGTCAAAATGAGCGAGGCGCCACAGGCGCTCGCGGACCTTCGGGAGGAAATCGATGCGGTGGATGCGGAGCTGGTGGGCTCCTGCCGGATCGGGTGGAGGATGTGGTCGCCCGTGTCACCGCGCAGGCCGAGGCGCGCGGCGTGCCGCCCGACCTTGCGGAGACGCTGTGGCGGCGGCTGATCGAATGGACCGTCGCCTATGAGGAAGAGCGGCTGGGCTGAGGGGCTGTCCGGCGGCAGCTACTTGGCGGCCACCTGGTCGCCGGGTCGCCGTGGCCATGGATCGTCCCTGACCCGATCAAAAATCAGGGCTTCATCGGATACATTGTTTCGATACGCTTTCGCGTCGTATTGACAATAATTCCGACCTCTCCGACGTCATTGCAGTTCTGATCGCGATCAAACCCTGTGTAGCTGTTGTCGTTTTTGTATTTCAGATACACCTTTCCACCCGAACTCTTGGTGACGGTGCAGTTTGCCGATCCGATGGCCTTGTCGGCCAGGGAATACATCGCGGCCTGATCGCAAAAGGATGGAGCGAACTGGGATTTTCCGGTTTTGACGCAAATGGCCTGGGCCGCGATGCTGGACGTGGTGGGGGTAATGCCGTCGCAATGGGTCTGGCTGATGTGGTCCCAGTCTTCGTCCTCCATATCAGGCGTTCCGGCCGCTTCGCGGCATGAAACAGCGTGGGCCGGGGCGCAGTAAAAACTCGCGAAAACAATCATCGTGAACAGGACGGATTTTTCGATAGTGAAAATTTTGAAGACGTTCATTTCAAGCTCCCCACTTTAATCTGGTCGCCGAAAATAATGTGGTGAGGCTCGTGCCTCGAGACGGCCCCGCTGCGAGCATAGATTGGGGCCAGCTCCACAGGCGGGAGACCGACCGGCCGCTCAGAATGGCGCGCCTGCAAATATTTGCGGGTGCTTTTAAAAAATACAACCAAAAATAGTGCGGAGCGCCCTATCTGGCCCCGTATCGCCGCTTGCGGAAGGAGCGCCGCAGGCGCTTGCCCAGCGCGCGCCAATAGGCCTTCGCGAGCAGGGAGGTGGAGCCGAGCAGGCGGTCTCGCTCCAGCTGCATGGCGTTGCGCTCCGCGATGACACGGGCCACTGCGTCCGCGTCCGCCGCTCCTCCCGCCGCGCGCACCAGCGCGTCGCCGGCCGAGGCGCGGGCGATCAGCTGGTCGAACAGGCCGATTACCTGCGCATAAGGCGGCGACACCGCCAGTTCCGGCCATTTCAGCGTGCCGCGC
>NCCY01000021.1:16593-17174 GCA_002279855.1 Rhizobiales bacterium 12-68-15 | reverse complement strand
TCACAGCACATATCCCAGCGGTTCGCCGGTCACCGGATGGGGCATTACCCCGATGGGCAGTCCGTAGATTTCATGCAGCGTGTCCGGCGCCATGATGTCCCGCGAAGGGCCATTGGCCACGAGGCGCCCGCCCTTCAGCGCGACCAGCGTGTCGCAGGTGCGCGCGGCGAGGTTGATGTCGTGCAGGACCACCACGACGGACATGTCCGCGCCCGACCGCGTGAGTTCGCGCACGATGGCGAGAACCTCGATCTGGTGGGCGATGTCGAGGGCGGAGGTGGGCTCGTCCAGCAGCAGGCAGCGTGTGCCCTGCGCCAGCATGAGGGCAAGCCACGCCCGCTGCCGCTCGCCCCCCGACAGGCTGTCCACGAGGCGGTGCGCGAACGGCATCAGCCCGGTGCGCCGGAGGGCCGCCTCCACCGCCGCCGCATCCTCGGTGCCGAAGCGGCCGAGCGCGCCGTGCCAGGGATAACGGCCCAGCGCCACCAGTTCGCGCACCGTCATGCCTTCGGCGGCGGGGGTGAACTGGGGCATGTAGGCGACCTTGCGGGCAAAGGCGCGCCCGCCCCAGGCGGAAAGAG
>NCCY01000021.1:0-16472 GCA_002279855.1 Rhizobiales bacterium 12-68-15 | reverse complement strand
GAGGTCGAGCGGGCTCAATATCTCCCGCCCGCCAGCCCGGAAGGACAGGCCGGCGGTTTCCCAGAGGGGGGCGGGTTCAGGCGGGGCGGCGACTACCATCGATAGGTGATCTGCGCCACCACGGTGCGCCCGTCGCCATAATAGCAGCCGAAGAAGCCGCAACTGGCTACATAGGTCTCGTTGGCGATGTTGTTGACGTTGATCTGCGCCTTGAACGCACCCTTCTCGTAATGCACGGCGGCATCGAACAGGGTGTTGGCGTCGAGCGCGATGTCGTTGTCGTCCATGGCGAAGCGGGAGCCCACGTAGCGCACGCCGCCGCCAAAGCCGAAGCCGGTCCAGGCGCCGGTCTTGAAGGTGTAGTCCAGCCAGAGGTTGGCCATGTTCTCCGGCACGTTGGCGGGCCGGTTTCCGGCATATTCGCCCTGCGTGATCTCGGCATTCATGTAGGTGTAGTTGGCGATCAGGCTGAGACCCTCCGCCAGCGAGGCGGTGGCGGAGAGTTCCAGGCCCTTGACCTCCACTTCACCGAGCTGGGTCTCGTAGCTGACGCCGCCGATCAGTTCGGAGGACAGCACGTTCTTCTGCTTGAGGTCGTAGACCGCCGCCGTGAAGAAGCCGTTCCAGCCCACCGGCTGGTACTTCACGCCAAGCTCATACTGCTCGCCCGTGGACGGCTGGAACGCGCCGCCGCCAAGCGTGGTCGGCAGGTTGCCGATGACCGGCTCGAACGAGGTCGAGTAGCTGACATAGGGCGCGATGCCATTGTCGAACAGATAGGTGAGGCCGATGCGCCCGGTGGTGGCGGAATCGTCCTGGTCCTGCTCCGTGTTGCCGAAATTGGTGAAGGTGGTGGAGACGGTGCTCGACCAGTCATGCCGGATGCCGGCGGTGAGGCGCCAGTTGCCGAGGCTGATCTGGTCCTGCGCATAGAGCCCGGTCTGGCTCACGGTGCCGTTGACCTGCGAGAGATACCAGGGCGTGGCCGAGACATACTGGTTGTAGACGGGATAGAGCAGGTTGATGGATGGGGCGAGGCCGAATTCGGTGAAGTCGTTCTCGCTGTAGCGACGATAATCGAGGCCGAACAGAACCTTGTGTCCGAGCGGGCCGGTCTGGAAGTCGCCCTGGACCTGGGTGTCGATGGTGATGGTGTTCTGGTTCTCCTCGTTGAGCGAGGAGCCGCGCAGCGCGACCGCCGGATTGGAAGAGTCGAGACCGCTATAATAGAGGCTGTTGTAATCCCAATCGAGCCAGAGATACCGGGCGTTCTGGCGCACCTGCCAGTTGCTGTTCAGCTTGTGCTGGAACTCGTAGCCGATGCTGGCCATGGTCCGGTTCGAGCTGTCATAGGAGGGGTCGCCCAGGAACAGGCTGGTGGACAGCAGGTTCTTGACCGGGGTCGCGGTGTACTGGACCGGCAGGCCGACGGGCGTTCCCGACTGGTCGTACTGGACGTTGGCGAGCACCGTGAAGGAGGTGTCGTCGGTGGGCTTCCAGGTGATGGCCGGGGCGAAGAACAGGCGGTTGTCGTCGACATAATCGGTCTGCGTGCCCGACTGGCGCGCGAGGCCGGTGAAGCGGTAGGCGAAATCCTTGCCCCACATGCCGCCGATGTCGAAGGCGCCGCTGTAGCGCTCGAAGGTGCCGATCTCGCCCTGCACCTCGCCGAAGGTGGTGAAGGTCGGGCGCTTGCTGATCATGTCGATGAGCCCGCCCGGATTGCCCTGACCGTAGAGCACGGAGGCCGGGCCGAGCAGCACGTCGATGCGCTCAAGGCCGTATTGCTCGATGGAGACCGAGCCCTGGTCGCGGGTCAGCTTCAACCCGTTGAGATACTGGCTGTTGGCGGAGGAGAAGCCGCGGATGATGGGCGAATCGAAGCGGGGATCGACACCGAACGGCTGGCCGAGAACGCCGGCGGAATATTCCAGTGCCTGCCCCACATTCTGCACGCCGCGGGCGTCCATCTGGTCGCGCGTCACCACCGAGATGGACTGGGGCACTTCAAGGATCGGGGTGTCGGTCTTGGTGCCGGTCAGCGTCTGGCGGGCCACATAGCCGTTCACCGGGCCGGTGGGGGACTCGGCGGTGGTTTCAACGACGATCTGATCCAGGGCGACCGCAGTGGCCTGCTGCGCCTCGGCGCCCGATCCGGACAGGACAGCGCCAGCCGCGACACCGCTCAACAGCAACGTGCGAAGTCCTGCGCCAGAAATCCTAGTCATTCATACACCCCTGCGCCGAGTAATTTAGTTAAGAATCATTCAAAACTGAATCATCTTGCGGATGACTCGTTCCTCGGCGTCTCTTAGCAACGTGATCTACGCTGGGATTGTCTCTTCCTGTTGCGCTTTGGCGAATTTTGTCGTGATAATGCCCCGCATAGCAGAAGTGGATCGCCAATTCAGCCTGCGGCGCCTTACTTCAAAATGATTCAAAACTTGCCGGGTGCGTCGCTACCGATCGCGCGCGGCCTCCGCCGGAGAGATTGCGCAGCCGATGACGTTCCAGCCCCGCATGGTTTCGGCGACGGAGGGCATCCGGGTTCTTGAGGACCTGCGCTGGCGCCAGTGGAATGGCGTGGTTGCGGACGTGTGGCACGTGGACTGCGCGCAGGGCGGAGGGGGCTATTATGTCTCGCAGGATGCCCGCCTGTTCGTGGTTCTGGAGGGCGGGCAGGGCCATACCGGGGTGCGGCTTTCAACCCGTGCCGGCGAGGTGGACGGCGCCCGGGCGCCGCTTCACATGAGCTATGTGCCGGCCGACATGCCGCTCTGGTCCCGCATCGAGGCGAAGGGCGAACTGCGCCATCTGGACCTGCATTTCGACGTGAATACGCTGTCCGAGCGCCTCGGCACTCATCTGGATGCGGATCGTCTCGCCACCCCCCGCCTCGCATTCATGGACGATCGCCTGTATGCCATCGCCCGGCTGATCGCCGAGGAATGCCTCGCGCCCGATGCCCATCACGACCTGTATGGCGACGGGCTGGTGGTGGCGCTGTTCATCGACCTGATGAAGCTCGCCCGCACCGAGGAGCCGGTGCGGCGCTCCGCCCTGTCCGCGCGGCAGCTGCGGCGGGTGACGGGCTATATCGAGGAGAACTGCCTCCGCAACATCCGCCTCCAGGAACTGGCCGCGCTGACCGACCTGTCCCAGTCCTATTTCAGCCACGCCTTCAAGGCGGCGACCGGGGTGCCGCCCTATCAGTGGCACATGAAGGCCCGGATGCGGCGGGTGGAGGCCATGCTGGCGGAGACCGACCTCTCCCTGCCGGAGATCGCGGTGGCGGCGGGGTTTGCCGACCAGGCCCATTTCACCCGCGTCTTCCGCCGCTTCGCCGGGGTGACGCCGGCCGCCTGGCGGCGGACGCGGCGCGGCTGAGGGTCAGTCGAAAGCAGCGTCGAAGAATTCCCGCTCCAGCTTCACTGTACGCCGGAAGAAATCGCGGCTGGTCTTCTCCTCCGCCGGTCCCACTCGGTCCAGTTCCGCGCGCAGGAAGGCGACGAGATCGCGGAAGTCCGGATTGTCGTGGAGCGTGATCCACTCCGCATGCTCGAAGCGGGGCGGCAGGGGCCGGGGCGCGCGCATGGCCCATTCCAGATAGATCCATTCCGCCACCGTCAGCACGGCCAGCGCCGCCGCATAGGAGCGGGTCGCCGCGGCCTCGCGCATGATGGCCTTGAAGCCGGCGGTGGGGGCCTTGTCCGGCACCTTGTTGCGGGCCTCTTCGTCGAGGCCCAGCGCGTTGAAGGCACGCAGGAAATAGGTGTTCTCCTCGCCCGAAATGACGCCCACGAAACGCCCCAGCCGCAGCCGCGCGGCGAAGCTGTCGGAGGTCGCCACCGCCGCGCCCAGCAAGGCGAGGAAGCTGTCGATGAAGCGGTGGTCCTGGATGAGGTAGTCGGCGAGCACGGGGTCAGGGAGGGTGCCGGCGCAGAGGTCTTCCACGAAGCGGTGCCCGACCGCCGCGCTCCAGTCCGGCTCGCTCTCGCGGCGCAGGGTTTCGGTGAAGCGTTCGGCCATGGCGGGTCTCCTCGTTCCCCTGCGGTTTACACGCTCCGCTGCCAACAAAAAAGCCGGCGCGTTTCCGCGCCGGCCAGGTGCACCCGAGGGAGGAGGTGTGAAGCTGAACCCGTGACGGATCAACGCCTTGCGGCGTCAGTCGCCATAGGGACGGTGCAGCTTCACGTCGGGGTTCAGGGAGACGCCGAAGCCCGGCTTGTCGAGGGCGGAAGCCTTCAGGCGGCCGTTGACGGGCACCGGCTCGTCCAGCAGCAGCGGGTGGAAGGCGGGACGCACCTCGTCCGCATTGGGGGCGCTCATGATGATTTCAGTAAACGGGCTGTTATGCCGTGTAATGACGAAATGATAGCTGTAAGGGCCCGAGCCGTGGGGCACCATCAGCTTGCCGTGGGCGTCGGCGAGGGCGGAAATCTTGATGAGTTCGGTGATGCCGCCGCACCAGTTCACATCCGGCTGGATGATGTCGCAGCAATCCATCTCCAGCAGCATGCGGAAGCCCCAGCGGGTGGCCTCGTGTTCGCCGGTGGTCACCAGCATGCCCTTCGGCACGTTGCGCTTCAGTTCGGCATAGCCCCAGTAGTCGTCGGGAGAAATGCACTCCTCGATCCATTTCAGGCCGAATTCGTGGGCCTTGTGCGCGAGGCGGATCGAGTAGTTCACGTCGAGCGCCATCCAGCAGTCATACATGAGCCAGAAGTCGTCTCCGACCCGGTTGCGCATGTCTTCCAGGATGGCGATGTTCTTCTTCAGGCCCTCGTCGCCCTCGGCGGGGCCGTGGAGCAGAGGCAGCTTGCCGCCGATGAAGCCCAGCTTCTTCGCGATGTCCGGCCGCGCGCCGGTTGCGTAGAAGGACAGTTCATCGCGCACCGGGCCGCCGAGCATGGCGTGCACCGGCTCGCCGCGGATCTTGCCCAGGAGATCCCACAGGGCGATATCCACGCCCGAGATCGTATTCACCACCACGCCCTTGCGGCCGTAGAACTGGGTGGAAAAATACATCTGGTCCCAGATCTTCTCGATCTCGGTCACCTGACGGCCGATGAGGAAGCGCGAGAGGTGCTTTTCCACGATGAAGGCGCCGATTTCGCCCGCCGTGGTGACACCGATGCCCACCGTCCCGTCGCTGGCCTCCACCTCGACCACCAGCGTGCCGAGCACGTTGATGCCGAAGGAGCGGCGGCTCTGGCGATACTCTTCATAGCGCGCCATGGGGGTGGCGATGTGGTCGTCGATCCAGTGATAGCCCTGGGTGTCGTGATAGTCGGCGCCGCCGCCACGGACGGTATAGGCGCGGACAGCCTTGATGGTCGGCATGGCCATGGGTCTTGTCTCCTGCTGCGCGGTTGCGCGCGAGGGGGGAGGGAGCCCCGCGCCATGGCGCGGGGTGGGGGGCAGGCCGAAGGCCGTAAGGTCTTCGGCAAAGCCCGCGCGGCGGGTGAGCGTCCCGCCTTGCCCCGCGCCGGAGCGCGGGGCCGGCGACGTCAGGCGCGCCTGGCTTCGCCGGTGGCGAGGGCGGTGGCCCGGCCGATGGCGAGGATGAGCAGGGCGCCGATCAGCGTCGTGCCGGCGAGCAGATAGAGGCCCGCCGCCTGCGAGGCGAAGGCGCCTTCCGCCCAGGTCTTCACGTTGGGCGCCACGAAGCCGCCCAGCGCGCCCAGCGAGTTGATGAGGGCGATACCGCCCGCCGCCGCGATGCCGCCGAGATAGTCGGTCGGGAAGGTCCAGAAGATGGGCTGCACGGCGATGAAGCCGGCGGCGGCGAAGCACAGGGCCAGCAGCGAGAGCGCCGGCGAGGTGGTGGCCACCGAGGCGGCGATGCCGAGGCCGGAGACGGCAAGGATGGCGGCGGCATAGCCCCGGCGGTTGCCCGAGGCATCCGACATGCGCGGCAGCACATAGGCGGCCACCAGCGCGCACACCCAAGGGATGGCCGAGACGAAGCCGACCTGGAGGCCGACCTTGGTGCCGAGCAGGTTGGCGACCTGGGTGGGCAGGTAGAACACCACGCCATAGACGCTCATCTGGATCAGGAAATAGATCAGCGCGAAGTGCAGCACCTTCATGTTGCGCATGGCGGCGAACAGGTGGGCCGGGCCGTGGGTGGTCTTGCGGCTCTCCTCGGCATCAAGGGCGCGCGTCAGCTCGTCCTTTTCCGCCTTGGTCAGCCACTTGGCATCGGCGGGCTTGTTGTCGAGATAGAAATAGGCCCAGACGCCAACCACCGAGGCGAGCAGACCCTCGATCATGAACATCCACTGCCAGCCGTGCAGGCCGCCGAGGCCGTGCCATTCCAGCAGCAGACCGGACAGCGGCGAGCCGAAGATGAAGGCGAGCGGGGCGCCGAAATAGAACAGCCCCATGGCCCGTCCGCGCGCGAACGAGGGGAACCAGTAGGTCAGATAGAGGATGACGCCGGGGAAGAAGCCGGCCTCGGCGGCGCCGAGCAGCACGCGCAGGGCGTAGAAGGTCACCTCGTCATGGGCGAACATCATGGCGGCCGAGATCAGGCCCCAGGTGACCATGATGCGCGCCATCCAGATCTTGGCGCCGACGCGGTGCATGATGATGTTGGAGGGCACTTCGAACAGCGCGTAGCTGAGGAAGAAGATGGAGGCGCCGAGCGCGAAGGCGGCATCGGAGATGCCGGTGTCCGCCTGGAACGCCTTCTTGGCGAAGCCGACATTGGCCCGGTCCAGGAAGGCGAGCACGTACATCAGCAGCAGAAACGGCAGAAGCCGCTTGGTGACCTTGGAAATCGTCGCCTGAAGCGACGGGGAGGGAGCGGGCATGGGCCTCACCTTGGCTTGAAAAGAAACGTTGCCTCCGGCCGCTTCGGGCTCATTCCCGGTCGGCTCTGTTGTTGGCGCGGCGATCCCCTTGTGCCGGTGGCGGCCGCTCTGCGGGCCGGTCTGCGGCTGGGGTTTACGCGCGGCGGATCGGCGGCGACAGGGCGCCGCGCTTCCGCAGGGCGCCGGCCATCCACGGGCCGGCGCGCCAGAAGGGCGTGCGTCTGCGCCCGGCGCCGGGGCGCACGGGCGGGTGCTGAACCTCAGGGGCGGCGGATCAGTAGACCGCGCGGCCGCCGGAAATGTCGAACACGGCGCCGGTGGAGAAGGCGCAGTCGGGCGAGGCGAGCCAGCCGATCAGCGAGGCGGCCTCGTCCACTTCCAGGAAGCGGCCCATGGGGATGCGCGAGAGCATGAAGTCGATATGCTCCTGCTTCATCTGGTTGAAGATCTCGGTCTTCGCGGCGGCCGGCGTGATGCAGTTCACCAGGATGCCCGCCTGCGCCAGTTCCTTGCCCAGCGACTTGGTGAGGCCGATGAGGCCCGCCTTGGACGCGGAATAGTGGGAGGCGTTCGGATTGCCTTCCTTGCCGGCGATGGACGCGACATTGACGATGCGGCCCCAGCCATTGGCGATCAGGTGCGGCACCACCACCTTGCAGGTGAGGAAGGGGCCGACGAGGTTCACGTCGATCACCCGCCGCCACACGTCGGTCTCAAGCTCCCAGAGCTTGCCGTTGCCGCCGGTGATGCCGGCATTGTTGACGAGGATGTCGATCTTGCCATGGGCGGCAAGCACCGCATCGGTGGCGGCGATGACGGAGGCTTCGTCGGTGAGTTCCACGGTCTGGGTGGAGACCTTGCCGGCCTTGCCCAGCTCTGCGGCGGCTTCCGCGAGGCGGGTCGCGTCGATGTCCCACAGCGCCACTTCCGCGCCGGAGGCGAGCATGCGCTCGGCGGCGGCATAGCCGATGCCACGGGCGCCGCCGGTGATGATGGCCACGCGGCCCTTGAGGTCGATCTGGTTCATGGTGTCTCTCTGACTGTCACGGGCGCCGGCCGGTGGCCGGAGCCGCGCGCCGGGGCGGCGCTGCGGACGGGATGGAATGGCCCCGGTGCCGGACCGGGGCCTGCGAGGGTCAGGCCTGGATTGTGGTCTGGCGCTGCTCGCCGAGGCCGTCGATGCCGAGGCGCATCACCTGCCCGGCCTTGAGATAGACCGGGGGCTTCTGGCCGAGGCCGACGCCGGGCGGGGTGCCGGTGGAGATGATGTCGCCCGGCTGGAGGCTCATGAACTGGCTGATATAGCTGACGAGGTGCGCCACGCCGAAGATCATCGTCCTGGTCGAGCCGTTCTGGAACCGGCGGCCGTCCACGTCCAGCCACATGCCCAGCGCCTGCGGGTCGGGCACCTCGTCGGCGGTGACCAGCCACGGGCCGATGGGGCCGAACGTGTCGCAGCCCTTGCCCTTGTCCCACTGGCCGCCGCGCTCGATCTGGAATTCGCGCTCGGACACGTCGTTGACCACGCAATAGCCGGCGACGTGGGAGAGGGCGTCCGCCTCGCTGACATATTTGGCGGGCTTGCCGATGACGATGCCCAGTTCCACTTCCCAGTCGGTCTTCTGCGATCCGCGCGGGATTTCCACATCGTCATACGGGCCGCAGATGGCGGAGGTCGCCTTCATGAACAGCACCGGCTCGGAGGGAACCGCCATGCCGGATTCTTCCGCATGGTCGGAATAATTGAGGCCGACGCAGACGAACTTGCCCACATTGCCGACGCACGCGCCGATGCGCGGCTCACCCAGCACCACGGGCAGGGCCGACACGTCCGCTCGGGAGATGCGGCTCAGGCTCTCGGGCAGAAGGGCTGCGCCGGCAATGTCGGGCACCAGGGCGGAGATGTCGCGCAGGCGGCCGTCTGCATCGATGAGACCGGGGCGCTCCTGACCGGCGGCGCCATAACGAACGAGCTTCATACCGTCCTCCCGTAGTCGGCCGCTTCTTCGCTCGCGGCCGGACCGTTTCGAGGGCGCGATCCGGCCGGATCGGTTCGGGCCGACCGCCGCGCACTCCTGCCATTTCGCGCGGGACGCTAGCCGACTGATCGATAACGGGATAATGAGAAGTTACGTTCACCCTATTCCATCTGGTTATCGGGTTCGTCCCTGTCCAAACGGCATGCACATGCGTGATTTCGATGCGTGATCTCGCTCCCTCCGCGCTGCTCTCCCGCCTGCGCTTCCGCCAGTTGCGGCTGGTGGATGTGCTGGCGCGCACCGGCAGCGTGCGGCGCACCGCCGCCGAACTGCATGTGAGCCAGCCGGCCGCGACGAAAATCCTTCAGGATCTGGAGGAGATGCTGGGCGTGCGCCTGTTCGACCGCACCCCGCGCGCCATGCTGGCCACCGAGATCGGCGCCCATGTGGTGGACTATGCCCGCCGGGCGCTGAGCGAGGGGGAGCGGTTCGCGGACGCGCTGGGCAATCTCAAGCGCGGCGGCTATGGCGGGCTGGCGCTCGGCGCCATCATGGCCACCGCCTCCGACCTGCTGCCCCGCGCCATTGCCGAACTGAAGCGGCAGCGCCCGCTCATGACCATCCAGGTTCTCGCCGCCACGTCCGACATGCTGATCGCCGCGCTGGACCGGGGGGAACTGGATCTGGTCATCGGCCGCATTCCCACCGGGCCGGAGCGGGTGGCGTATGATTTCGAGCCGCTGTCGGAGGAGGATCTGTGGACCTTCGCCGCCGCCTCCCATCCTCTGGCGGGGCGGGCGCGGCTGGATCTGGCGGAACTGGGCGCCCTGCCATGGGTGCTCCAGCCGGCACCGAGCCCCATGCGGCAGCTCATCGATTCGGCCTTCGCGACGGCGGGGCTGCGCACGCTGGACAATCTGGTGGAGACCACCTCCATCACCGCCACCGTCAATCTGGTGCGGCATGCGGGGATGATCTCGGTGCTGCCCTCCACCATCGTCGCGCAGGAAGTGGCCAGCGGCGCCTTCGTGCGCCTGCCGGTGGACGTGAGGGGCGCGCTTGAGCCTTATGGAATCGTCACCCGCCGCGACGTGCCGATGACGCCCAATGCGGCCGAATTCCTCGCCATCATGCGGGCGATGGTGGCCGCCATCTAGGCTGAGCGCGGCGGAACGGGGTTGCGCCTCGGGACGGGTGTGGCTCGTTCCTGAGCGCGGACATCGCTGCGCGCCCCGCGCAGCGGAGGCCGCGTTGCCGGTCTCACCGGCGAACGCGGATGTCCCGCATGGTCACTTTGCGATCGGTGACGCACCGGCGCCGGCGCTTCTGTCTGTTTCGCCTCACCCCTCCCGCAGCACCGGCTTGCCCAGTTCCTGAACGAGGCTGTCCGCCGAGATTTCGGACAGGTTGCGCGCGCCGGTGAGGGTCATGGCGACCTTCATTTCCTTGGCGAAGATATCCAGAAGATTCTCCACGCCCGCCTGTCCGGCGGTGGCCAGCGCATAGGCATAGGCGCGGCCGATGAGGACGCCATCCGCCCCCTGCGCCAGCATGCGCACCACGTCGAGGCCGGAGCGGATGCCGGAATCGGCGAGGATCGAAATGTCCCCCTTCACCGCATCCGCGATGGCGGGCAGGGCGCGGGCGGAGGAGAGCACGCCGTCGAGCTGCCGCCCGCCATGGTTGGAGACGATGAGGCCGTCCGCCCCGAAGCGCACCGCCTCGCGGGCGTCCTCCGGATCCAGGATGCCCTTGATGACCATCGGCCCCTTCCAGAAGTCGCGGATCCACTGGAGGTCCGACCAGCCGATGGACGGATCGAAATTGGTGGCCAGCCAGCCGATATAGTCGGCAAGGTTGGTGGGCGTACCGCGATAGGTGGAGATGTTGCCGAGATCGTGTGGCTTGCCCAGCAGGCCCACATCCAGCGCCCAGGCCGGGTGCGTCATGGCCTGCAGCACGCGGCGCAGCGGGCCGTTGGGGCCGGACATGCCGGAATGGGCATCGCGATAGCGCGCGCCGGGCACCGGCATGTCCACGGTGAAGATCAGCGTGCGGATGCCCGCCGCCCACGCCCGCTCCAGCGCATTGCGCATGAAGCCGCGATCCTTCAGCACGTAGAGCTGGAACCAGATGGGCTTCTGGACCTGCCCCTGCACCTCCTCGATGGGGCACACCGAGACGGTGGAGAGGGTGAAGGGCACGCCCTTCTTCTCCGCCGCGCGGGCCGCCTGCACCTCGCCGCGCCGGGCGCACATGCCGGCCAGACCCACCGGGGCGATGGCCACGGGCATGCTGGCCTTCTCGCCCAGCAGGGTGGCGGAAATGTCCACCTCGCCCACATGGCCGAGCACGCGCTGGCGCAAGGCGAGGAGGGAGAGATCCTCCACGTTCCGCCGCAGCGTGTATTCGGAATAGGCGCCGCCATCGATGTAGTGGAACAGGAAGGGCGGCAGCTTGCGGCGGGCGGCCTCGCGATAGTCGGCGGCGGAGGAGATGATCACGGGTCAGCCTTTCATGCCAGCGGCGTCGGCCCTGCCGGTGCCGCGCGGGTTTTGCTCGTGCGAAGGGGGAAAGGGGAGGGCGGAGCGGCGCTCGCGGGCGGCGGCATCCTCGATGCGCCGCAGGCTGTCCTCCACGAAGACGAGATGCGCCGCCGCCGCCGCGCGCGCATCATCCGCGCGCCCGTCGAAGATGGCATCGGCGATCTGGTGATGCTGGCGCGACAGCGCCCCGGCGCCGGCGGGCAGGGTGTAGAGCTTGTCGAGGCTCTCCGAGATGCTCTGCCGCAAGAGGTCGAACAGCCCCGCCATCACCTGCCGCATCACCGCATTGTGGGAGGCCTGCGCGATGGCCATGTGGAAGGCCGCATCCGCGCGGCCCTGCACGGCGGGCGGCGCGCCCTCGGCGGCATCGAGCGCGGCGAGGGCGCGGGCAAGGTGGTCGCGGTCGGCAGGGGTGGCCCGGAGCGCCGCATAGAAGGCCATGTCGGCATCCAGCGACTTGCGGATTTCCATCACGTCCTGCCAGTAGCCCGGCTCATGGGCGGCGAGGCTGGCGAGCGGTGCCAGCGCCCCGGAAAGCGGCGGCGCGCCGGTGGCGACGAAGGTGCCCGAGCCCCGCAGGCTCGACAAGCGGCCCCGGCTGGCGAGGGCCTGAATCGCCTCCCGCAGCTTGGCGCGCGACACGCCCAGCTCGGCCGCCAGCACCCGCTCGGCGGGCAGGCGCGCGCCGGGGGCAAGGCCGCGTGCGGCGATCAGGGCCTCGATCTTCTCCTGCACCTTCGGCATTCCCGGCCTTTCCGGATCGTCCGCCTAGTCTGGTCTGACCAATCTTGCTTGCGGACAAATCCAGCACTGGAAAGCGATTTAAAGTAAGCACGAGATAATGGCAAGATACCTGCCTCGGGCAGAACCGGCGGTTTTGGTCCGGCCAATTTTCAGGCGGAGAACCGGCCGGTGCCATAGTGACGCCACGTGCAATCGCGTATGCTGAACCCCTACCCACAGCGCGCGTCAGGAATCGAAGTGGCGGAAGACAGGAACAGCAGGGGGCAGGGCGGTTCGGCGCAGCATGCCAAGGCCATGGCGGAAGCGGTGTTCGGCCATGAGGCGCCGTCGGTGCCGTCCTCCCTCGTGGAGCAGGACGCGGTGGCCGCGCAGGCCAAGATCGCCCGCCTGAAGGGGCTGCGCGAGGCCCGCGAGAAGGCGGAAGCCGACCGTGCGGAAGCCGCGCGCGACAAGGCCCGCCGCGCCAAGCTCAAGCCCCGCTGACATCTCCGGCGCCCCGCGCCGGCTTCATGTGTCCTGAACGCCCGCGCCGGCATCGCCGCGCGGACAGGTCCGGCGCGACCATCGGGCGGTGATACGCCCTGCGCGCAGCAGGCCCCGGCCCCGCCGGTTCGGCCCGGCTTTCCTTTTCTCATCATCCCCCAGTCCGGCGCGTCCCGGCTGCCCCGGCGCACATCGTGCGGCGGTCGGCAGGCCGTGCGCGCGGCGTCGGGACGGGGCGCTTGACAGCCTCCGCATCGTCTGCATGTAATTCAACGGTTAGTTATTAAGCGCGCCGCAAGAGCACGCCGACAATTGGGAGGAGACCTGCCATGGCGTCACGACGCCCGGGGCATTCCGTGCATGCATTTTTCAATTCGCCCTCGGTGAAGCCGGTCGCGCTTCTCGTGGTGCTCGTCGTCCTGTGGGATGTGAGCGTGCGCCTTTTCAAGGTGCCGCCCTATCTGATCCCCGCGCCGTGGGACGTGCTGATGGCCTTCCGCACCGAGGGCGTCATGCTGCTTCAGGAGGCGGTGCCCACCACCATTGCCACGGTGTCCGGCTTCGCGCTGTCCGCGCTCATCGGCATCCCGCTCGCCATGATGATCGCCGGCTCGAAGACGGTGGAGAGCTATCTCTACCCGCTGCTGGTGTTTTCCCAGTCCATCCCCAAGGTCGCCATCGCGCCGCTGTTCGTGGTGTGGTTCGGCTTCGGCATGGTGCCCAAGGTGATTTCCGCCTTCCTGCTGGGCGTGTTCCCGGTGGTGGTGGCGGGGGTGCAGGGCTTCAAGTCGGTGGAGAGCGACATGCGGGATCTCGCCCGCTCCATGAAGGCGTCCCGCCTCCAGACCTTCGCCATGGTGAGCCTGCCCCACGCCATGCCCGCCATCTTCGCGGGCCTCAAGGTGTCGGTGACGCTGGCCGTGGTGGGCGCGGTGGTGGGCGAGTTCGTGGGCGCCAATTCCGGCCTCGGCTTCGTGCTCCAGCGCTCCATCGGCAATTTCGAACTGCCCACCATGTTCGCCGCGCTGATCATGCTCGCGCTCATCGGCGTGATCCTGTTCTGGATCGTGGACGTGGTGGAGCGTCTGTGCGTGCCGTGGCACGCCAGCCAGCGCCAGGACGTGTTCGCCACCGCCTGATGCCCGGCGCCGCCCGCGCGGCGGCGCCCCTGTGCCTGTGATGCGTTCCGCCATCAAAAAATCAGACTGTCTGGGAGGACATCATGACCCTTGTTCGCCGCACCCTTCTGCGTGGCCTCGGCGCCGCGCTGGGGGCCTCGCTTCTCGCCGCCACCGCCGTGCCCGCTTCCGCCGCCGACAAGGTGACGCTGCTGCTCAACTGGTATGTCTATGGCGAGCACGCGCCCTTCTTCTACGGCAAGGCCAAGGGCCTCTATGCCGCCGAGGGCATCGACCTTGAAATCCAGGAAGGGCGCGGTTCCGCCGTCACCATCCAGGCGGTCGCCGCCGGCACCGTGCAGTTCGGCTATGCGGACGTGCCCACCATGATCCGCGCCGCCGCCAAGGGCGCGCCGGTGGTGGCCGTGGGCGTCGCGCTCCAGAAGAGCCCCATGTCGGTGATGGGCTTTGCGGACAAGAACATCCGCAAGCCGGACGACATCAAGGGCAAGATCGTCGCCACCACGCCGGGCGATTCCATGTCGCAGATCTGGCCGCTCTTCCTGAAGCAGGCGGGGCTGAAATCGTCCGATTTCCAGGTGGTGTCCGGTGACGCGCAGACCAAGCTGAACGCCGTCATCAACGGCCGCGCCGACCTGCTGCTGGGCTATGCCATGGACCAGAGCATGAAGATCAAGGATGCCACCGGCAAGGATGTCTATCCCATCATGTTCGCGGACTACGGCATCCACATGGTGTCGTCGGGCATCATCACCAACAAGGACCTGCTGAAGTCCAATCCGGACCTCGTGCGCCGCTTCATGAAGGCCACCACCAAGGCGTTCATCGGTGCCGAGAAGGAGCCCGGCGCGGCGGTGGATGCGCTGCTGGTGGACCTGCCCAAGGCCGGCAAGCGCGAGACGCTGCTGGAAGGCTTCGCGCTGACCACGCCGCTCTACCGCACCGAAGAGACCAAGGGCCGCCCGCCGTTCCAGGTGACCGATGCGGACATGGCCTCCACCGTGGACCTGCTGGTGGAATATGGCGGGCTCGATGCCGCCGCCAAGGGCGATGCCAAGTCCTATTACACCCGCGACTACCTGCCCGCCGCCGGCAACTGATCCCTCCTGCCGCGCGCCGGCCCCCGGCGCGCGGGCATCCTTCCCGTCCCCAATGGAGAGCCCCATGGCCGCCAACACCCTTCGGGTCGTGTCGCGTGACGAGGCGCCGGACGCGCGCCGCCGGCTCATCGAAATCCGCGGTCTCGGCAAGACCTACCGCACCCGCGACGGCGACGTGCCCTCGCTGAAGCCCATCGACCTCGACATCCGCGAGGGCGAGTTCATCTCGGTGGTCGGCCCGTCCGGCTGCGGCAAGTCCACCCTGCTCAAGCTGGTGGCGGGGCTGATCCCGGCCACCGAGGGCGAGATCCTGATCGACGGCACCCGCGTCACCGAGCCGCCGGACGATGTGGGCATCGTGTTCCAGAGCCCGGTTCTGCTCGCCTGGCGTACGGTTCTGCGCAACGTGATGATGCCGGTGGAAGTGCGCCGGCTGGACCGCGCCACCCATCTCGCCCGCGCCCGCGAACTGCTGGCGACGGCGGGGCTCTCCGATTTCGAGAACAAGTATCCCTGGCAATTGTCCGGCGGCATGCAGCAGCGCACCGCCATCTGCCGCGCGCTGGTGCATGACCCCAAGATCGTGCTGATGGACGAGCCGTTCGGCGCGCTCGACGCCATGACGCGCGAGCATATGAATCTCGAACTCCAGCGCATCCATTTCGCCACCCGCAAGACCATCCTTCTCATCACCCATTCCATTCCCGAGGCGATCTTCCTCGGCGACCGCGTGGTGGTGATGACCGACCGCCCCGGCTCCATCGCGGCCATCTATGACGTGCCGCTGCCGCGCCCGCGCACCCTGGAAATGATGGGAACGCCGGTCTTCGCGGAACTCGCCCAGCAGGTGCGCGCGCATTTCTATGCCCGCGGGCAGATCGACTGATCCGGCCATGATTGCGCCCGCTCCTTCCGCGCCCGCTCCTTCCGCGCCCCGCCTGCGCGTCCTGTCGGTGGAGGTCCGCGAACGGATGATGCCGTTCGTGCGCCCGTTCCGCTTCGGCCCCTCCGTGGTGGAGGCGGCGCCGCAGGCCTTCGTGCGGGTGGTGGTGGAGGTGGAGGGCGCGGGCACCGCGACGGGCCTTGCGGCGGAAATGATGATGCCGCGCTGGTTCGACAAGGCGCCCGAAAAGGCCCCCGCCGAGACGGTGGATGACCTGCGCCGCGTGCTTGTGCAGGCCGCCGCGCTTTATGGCGCGGCCCCCGCCGGCACGGCCTATGACCTGTCGGCACAGGCGCAGGGTGCACAGGCCGCGTGGGCGGCGGGGCAGGGCATCCCGCCGCTGGCGGCCAATTTCGGCCCGGCCCTGCTGGACAAGGCGGTTCTGGACGGCCTGCTGCGGGCGCTGTCGCTCAGCTTTCCGCAAGGGCTGGCCCGCAATGTGGCGGGGCTGGATGCGCGCGCCGCGCCCGACCTTGCCGGCGGCCGGATTGACGCCTTCCTCACCGCGCTCGCCCCCGTGTCCTCGGTGGCGCTGCGCCACACCATCGGCCTCATGGACCCGCTGGAGGGGCCGCACGGCCTTGCCGCCGAGATCGCCGCCGCGCGGCTCGCCTTCTTCAAGATCAAGATCGGCGGGGATCTGCCGGCCGACATCGACCGGCTCGCCGCCATCACCGCGACGCTCGCCCGTCTCGTCCCGGATTTTCGGGCCACGCTGGA
>NCCY01000297.1:3769-7268 GCA_002279855.1 Rhizobiales bacterium 12-68-15 | reverse complement strand
TTGATGATGTGCTCGACATAGTCGTCGAACGCGAACGGGCCATGCTCCAGGCTCACGTCGCGGGCATTGTGCCAGTCGGTGATGAACACGTCGTGGTCGGGCAGCAGCGTGCGCACGGTGCCGGCGAGCAGGGTCGCGAAGTGGCCGGACATGGGCGCCACCACCAGCACGCGCGGCTGCGGCACGTCCGCATCCTTCTTGAAGTGCAGCAGCGTGCCGAACGGCAGCCGATAGACCGGCTCCTCGGTCACTTCCAGCTCGCGATTGCCCACCGCGACGCTCGGAATGCCGAACGGGGGGCGGCCATGGCTGAGACCGGCGCGCTCGACCATCTCGTAGGCGGCCGACATGTGGCGGATGCCCGCAGTGCCGAAGGCCGCCATGAAGGGGGTGTTCAGCATCTTGCGCGCGAGACGGGCGCCGAAACGCACCGGCTCCATCAGATCGGCCTGGGTCTGGTAGGCGAGGTACATCATGAAATCCTGCGCCGGATGGCCGCCATCATGGCGGGAGCGGTGGGGCCTGGAACGCGCGCCGCAATCGCGCCCTCCGTGGCCGCGAAGGGTCCGATGACATCCACGGCCAGGGGGGCCAAACCCGTCCGGCGCGCCACGGCCGGTCGGAACTGCCCGGGCGGGCAGGAAGGCCCCTTCCGGCCAGAATGCCGGAGAAAGATCGCCAAGAGTCTGGTGCGACGTGGTTTTTGCACCGTGTCCCCGCGCCCCCACGCTTTGACATTGGAGAAGATATTGGAACGGGGGGTGGTGCATTGCAACACGGAACAGCTAAGATTGCTCAACGCGGCCTCGAAAACCGGTGCTGTCCATGACCACGCTCACCATTTCCAGCAAGAATTATTCCTCATGGTCGTTGCGCGGCTGGCTGCTGTGCAAGATGGTCGGCCTCCCGTTCGACGAGGAGCGCGTCCCGGTGGACGATCCGGCCGCCAAGGCCGAGCTGCTCCTGCTCTCGCCCTCCTTCCTCGTTCCCCGGCTGGTGCATGAGGGCGTCACCGTGTGGGATACGCTGGCGATCGCCTCCTATCTCAACGAGGTGTTCCCCGATGCCGGCCTGCTGCCGGCCGATCGCGCGGTGCGCGCCCACTGCCTCTCCATTTCCGGCGAGATGCATTCCGGCTTCGCGAACCTGCGCTCCGCCTTGCCCATGAACATCAAGGGGCGCTTTCCCGGCTTCCGGGTGTGGGCGGGCGCACAGGCCGACATCGAGCGCATCGTCGCCATCTGGCGGGGCTGCTTCGCCGCCCATGGCGGGCCGTATCTGATGGGGCGGAACTTCACGCTGGCAGATGCCATGTATGCGCCGGTCTGCTCGCGCTTCACCACCTATGGCGTGGCGCTCGATCCCGCCTCGGAAGCCTATCGCGCCCTCATCATGGCCCATCCCCTGATGCAGGAATGGATGGCGGGGGCGGAAGCGGAGCCCGAGGAACTGGAAGAGCTGGACGTCGAATTCTGACGCCCCATCTCAGGCCGGGGCTTCGGCTCCGGCCAGCACGTCATAGGCCCTGCGCGCAAAGTCGGGCAGGGCGCCCCTGTCCCTGACGGCGATGGCGAGCGTGCGGCGGGTCCAGCCATCGGCGATGGCGCAGGCCTCCACCGGCAGCGAGGGCGCCAGCCTGCGGACCTCGGTATCCGGCAGGATCGCGACGCCGACCCCCGCCGCCACGAATTCCGCAAGCCCCGCAAAGCTCGTCGCCCGCACCCGCAGCTTCAGCGCAAGGCCCTGCCGCGCGGCCTCCCCCGTGATCATGTCCTGCATGGCAATGCCCGTCGCCAGCCCGACGAACGGCTCCGCCGCCAGATCGCGGAAGGCGAGCCTGTCGTGCCCCGCAAGCCGGTGGCCGCGCGGCAGCAGGGCCATCAGCCGGTCCATGTCATAGGCGCGGCTGTCCAGGCTCTCCAGTCCCACCGCGCTCGACAGCACGCCCACATGGATCAGCCCCTCGCGCAGCGCCCGCACGATCACCGCGCTCGGATGCTCTTCCAGGTCCGCGTCGATATCGGGATGGTCGCCGAGGAAGGCCGCAAGATCGTGCGGCAGGCGCCCGCTGAGGGCGGCGGTGTTGCTCCAGATGCGCAAGTGCCCCTTCAGCCCCTTGCCATAGCGGGCCAGATCCCCGCGCATATGCTCCGCCTGCTGGAGCAGGAGACGGGCGTGATGGGCGAGGGCCTCGCCGGCGGGGGTGGGCACGGCACCGCTGCGGCTGCGCACCAGAAGCAGGGTGCCGATCTCCGCCTCCAGCCCCCGGATGCGGGCGCTGGCCGAGGCGAGGGCGAGATGGGCGCGCGCCGCCCCGCCGGTGATGCTGCCGCTCTCCGTGATGGCCAGGAACAGGCGCAGGTCGGTGAGATCGAAGCGCATGCGTCATCCTTCGCAATTTCCGAAGGATGACGCCGCATATTCCGCATTGTTTCAAGCCTTCGCGAAGGCCATGAGACGATGCATGTCGCTTTCACTCATTGCCATCGTCTGCGTCATCCTGTTTGCCGCCGGCCTCGTGAAGGGGCTCACCGCCATGGGGCTGCCCACGGTGGGCATGGCGCTGCTCAGCATGATCATGCCGCCAGCGGAAGCCGCGGCGCTGCTGGTGGTGCCGGCGGTCCTCACCAATCTCGCCCAGTTCGCCACCGGCCCGCGGCGCCTTGCGACCATCCGGCGCTTCTGGGCGCTGGGGCTAGCCACCATCGCCGGCACGCTGCTGGGCGCCCTGCTGCTGGGCGGGCTGGAGTCCCATCTCGCCCCCGCCCTGCTGGGCGGCACGCTCGTGGTGTACGGGGTGTTCGGGCTGAGCCGGCTCGCGCTCCACACCCCGGCACGGCTGGAGCCGTGGCTCGGTCCCGTGATGGGGCTGGCATCGGGGGTGCTGACCGGGACGACGGGCGTGACGGTGATGCCCGTCGCTCCGTTTCTCCAGTCGCTCCAGCTGGACAAGGAAGACCTCGTTCAGGCCCTCGGCCTCGCCTTCAGCGTGTCCATGCTGGCACTGGCGGCGACCTTGTCCATGGATTTCACCGCAGGCGGCGACCTGCGCCTTGCGGCCGCCTCCGCTGCCGCGCTCGTTCCCAGCCTGCTTGGCATGGAGATCGGGCGCCGGCTAAGGATCGCCATCTCGCAGGCGGCGTTCCGGCGCGCCTTCTTCGCGTGCCTCATCCTGCTGGGGGCAAACACCCTGCTGCGCGCCGTGGCGTTCTGAGGCGACGGCTGCGCGGGGAGGGGGCGGCGCTCAGTCCTCGATGCGGTGGATGTCGTGCACCACGATCGCGGTGCTCTTGTCCGGCTTCTTCAGGAATTCGCGCCGGCGCAGGGTCTTGAGCGTGTCCTCATAGCCGGACTGCCAGTGATCCCGCATGGAGGTGCCGGAGAATTCGTAATCCTTGAAGTCTCGCTCGTAGGCCTTCTCCTGATAGATCAGGTGGCAGATGTTGACCGCGCCGGAGCGCTCATACTCCTCCAGCATCCGGCAGTCTTCCTCGGTGCG
>NCCY01000297.1:0-3661 GCA_002279855.1 Rhizobiales bacterium 12-68-15 | reverse complement strand
GGCTGGTCCAGCAGCCATTGCAGCGGCGTGTTGGAGACCACACCGCCGTCCCAGTAATATTCGCCGTCGATGCGCACCGGCGGGAAGGCCGGCGGCAGGGCGCCGGACGCCATGACGTGCTCGGGGCCGATGCGGTGGGTGCTGTTGTCGAAATAGACGAAATTGCCGGTGCGCACATTCACGGCGCCGACCGAGAAGCGCTTGTGTCCGCTGTTGATGAGGTCGAAGTCCACCAGACGCAGCAGGGTCTCGCGCAGCGGCGACGTATCATAGAGGCTGGTGGCCCCTTCCGCCCCGCGCGGCAGCAGCCACGGGTTCGGGAAGCGCGGCTTGAAGAAGCCGGGCTGGCCGAGATTGATGGTCGCCATGGCCGACAGCTGGTTGCGCATGTTGCGGAAGGCGTCGCCCTCCGGCGTGTAGCCCCAGATCTTGCGGCCGGAGACCGTGTTCCAGAACTCGCGCAGCCGGGGCAGGCGGTTCTCGGGGGTGTTGCCGGCGATGATCGCTGAGTTGATGGCGCCGATGGAGACGCCGGACACCCAGTTGGGCTCCGCGCCGGCCAGCGAGAGGGCCTCATAGACGCCCGCCTGATAGGCACCGAGCGCCCCGCCGCCCTGGAAGACGAGCGCGACGCGCTCATAATCATTGACGATGTCTCGGATGTCGTCGGGAACTTCGCTCAGCAGCGTGCTCATCTTCCCCTCAATCGGTCCATTGGCGCGGCGCCGCAACCGGCGCCGTCGCCTGTCATCGTCCGGTCAGTGTCAGCTTACTTCGGCTCCGAGAGATAGTCATAGACCACCTCGCCCATGCCGAGGGTGAGATCGGCGCGAATGTGCAGGGCGGAGACCACCTCCAGCACCGGCAGGCGGGCCACGTCGCAGATGACGTGCGGATAGAGGCCGAGCGCGCCGGGGCCGACCCAGGCTTCCTTGAGCTGGATGTCCTCCATGTAATAGCGGACCAGCTCGCAGATACGCGGCGTGGCATCCACATGGGGGATGATCTTGATGAGGAAGTTCGGCGCCTTCAGCGCCTTCATCACCGCATCGGGATTTGCCGCCACATGCTTGTAGCCCATGGTGGCTTCGGCGCAGAGCGTCTTGCCGTAATGCAGCCGGCCGACCAGAACGTCCTTCTCCACCTCGAACTTCGGGTGGGCGTACTTCTTCGGGAAGCCCCACAGCTCGCGACCGCCGGCAATGGGCGCCTCGTCGTCGAGATACATGGAGTGGACATAGCCGCCCTCCATGCCCTGGTACTTCACCGGGATGACCTGTCCGGTCTCAGTATAGTCGCCGAAGCCGGTGGAATCCGGCATGCGGATGAATTCATACTTCACCAGCGGCTCGTAGACTTCGAGCGGCTCCGGCACCACCGCGCGCAGCGCCTCGATGTCGGTGCGGTAGGTGATGATCAGGAACTCACGGTCGAAGAACCGGTATGGCCCGCGCGGATAGGCGGGGTTGGTGAGGGGCATGGAGTAAGCGGTGCGGCGCACGTCCTCGATCTTCATGGACACTCCCCTGATCCGGCGACAGGCATTTCGCGTGTGCGAGATGACCAGACGTTAGCCCATAGCGTCGGGGCGTGACAGCCCCGCGACGCGCTCAATTGGCGCTGCAACTCAGAATTCCAGCAGGCCGGCCGCACCCGTCTCCGTGCCGAAGGCCACGGCACCGCCGTCGCCCCGCCAGGCAAGGGCCGTGACGCGTCCGCCGCCCGGCGTCCGCAGCAGGATTTCCGCCCCGTCCGTGATGCGCACCATCAGCACCATGCCGTCCTCGTAGCCCGCCGCGAGCACGGGGTCCTTGGGGTGGCAGGCCACCGCGCTCACCCGCCCGCTCGGCGCCGGCGCCAGCATGTTCGGCTGCTTGCCCATGGGGCCGTCCTTGCTCTGGAACGGCCACAGGATGACTTCGGTGGAGCCCGACGAGGCGAGCCATTTGCCGTCGGCCGTGAAGCCAAAGGATTTCACGCGGCCGGGATAGCCGGTCATGCGCATGTGGCGGCCGTCCGACAGTCGCCAGCCATGCATGGCGGATTCCTGCATGCTGGTGATGACGAAGCGGTTGTCGGGGCTGAACACCACCGCAAGGTGGGAGCCCTTCCAGCCCAGGGTCTCCGGCACGACGCCGGGCGCGTTGGGAAACCACAGGGTGATGCCGCCATAATGGGCGACGCCGAGCCGCACGCCCTTCGGCCCGAAGCCGAGTGCGCCCACGGTCGAGGGCACGTCCAGGCTCCGGGCCTCGCCCTTGGCCGGGATGAAATGGGCGGTCTTGCCGACGGAATAGGCGAAGCTGCCATCGGGGCCTGTGGCCACATGGTCGATCCACCGGCCCTTCACGGTGACGAGGGTGCGCAGGCTTGCGTCGGGCAGAAGCTCGCGCACGGTCCCGTCGTCGCCCGAGGTCAGCAGGCGGCGGCCGTCGCTGGCGAGGTCGAGCACGACGCCATCATGCAGCATCACCTCCTGCCGCTGCGGCCCTGCGAGCAGGGCGCGGCCCGACTCCGCCACGAAGACCGGAACATTCGCGAGGAAGCGCACCCCCGCCAGCCCGCCGTCGAGGGAGAGGGTCTGCACCTTGTCTACAAGCGAAGAGGGAGTGGCGGACATGCGATCGGGCATCCGTGGGCGTGAGGGCGTTGGGGTTAGATAGGCGAGGCGAGGTGATTTGTCTGCCTTGTCCGCGCCGGGCGCCATGCGGGGGCTTCTTCCGAGACATGTCCGGCGGGCGGGGCAGGGATGAGTTAACTTGCTCGCAAAGGCGAAGAAAGTCCGTTACAGCGGCGCCACGCTGTGATGCGACAGGTCACAGGCAACATACACAGGACAGTCATGGCGCCGGTCCGCGAGCCCCTGCTCATTCTCATTCCCTTCTCGGCCGACCACCTCGCAAGGTTCGAGGCCGTCTATGACGTGACCTATGCCCCCTCGGCCGGGGAGCGTGCAGCCGCCATCGCCGCCAAGGGCGCCACCTTCCGTGCGGTGCTCACCCACGGAACGGCGGGCCTCAGCGCAGCCGAGATGGATGCTATGCCGAACCTTCAGATCATCTCCTGCTATGGCGTGGGCTATGACCGGATCGAGGTTCCCGCCGCCATCGCACGGGGCATCATGGTCACCCACGGGCCGGGGACCAATACCGGCTCGGTGGCGGATCACTGCCTCGCCCTGATCCTCTCCCTCGTCCGCCGCGTTCCGGAAAGCGACCGCGCGGTGCGGCAGGGGCAGTGGCACGAGGCGCGCCGCTCCACTCCGGAACTGGGCGGGCTGCGGCTCGGGATCATCGGCCTCGGCGCCATCGGGCGTGCAGTGGCGAAGCGGTGCGCAGGCGGGTTCGACATGGCGGTCGGCTATCACAGCCGCAACCGCGCCGCCGACGTACCCTTCACCTATCACGACAGCGTGGAAGGGCTGGCGCGGGCCAGCGATATCCTCGTGGTCGCGGCCCCCGGCGGGGCGCAGACCCGCAACATGGTGAATGCGGGCGTGCTCGCCGCCCTCGGCCCGGACGGCTACCTCATCAATATCGCGCGCGGCTCGCTGGTGGACACGGACGCCCTGATCCATGCGCTGAATGCCGGGATCATCGCCGGGGCGGGCCTCGATGTGGTGGATGGCGAGCCGGCCGTGCCGCCCGCCCTTCTCACCGCC
>NCCY01000296.1 GCA_002279855.1 Rhizobiales bacterium 12-68-15 | reverse complement strand
AACCGCTCGGTGTGGCTCGCCAGCAGGCACACATCGATGGCGGCGTAGAAGCGCGCCATCTCGCCCTCGAAACCGGGAAAGACGAACAGATCGCGGGTGCCGGTCTCGCGCATCAGGGCCTCAAGACGGGCGAACTGGTCCCGGTGCACCGCTTCGCCGGTAGTGTCGCCCACCATGAGGAAGCGCAGGCCCGGATGATCCGCCTTAACCCGCGCCGCCGCCCGGATCAGGCTCTCATGGTCCTTCTGGGGATGGATGCGCGCGGCCATGCCGAACACCACGGCCTCAGGGTCGAGGCCGTAATGCGCCCGTGCCGCGGCCACCGGAACCGGCTGCGGCGGACGCGCGGCGTCATACAGCACCTCCGCCCGCTCCGGCGCGCAGGGAAAATCCTGCTGGCCGATGGTGGCGCGGGAGACGAAGGCGAAGCGTTCCACCGGCTTCAGCAACCAGCGCTCCACCTCTGCGAGGGCGGGGTGGGCGCAGCGCACATGGCTGGTGACGCGGGCACCCGAAAGCCGCGCGGCCCATGCCGTGAAATAGGCCCCGGCAATGTCCGCCCCATGCACCAGCCCGACGCCATCGCGCAGGAAGCCGGCGGCGAGGCGCGCGCCATTGGCGAAGAACGGCAGGGGATTGGCCTTGCGGGGGGCCACCTGATGATAGCGGGAGACCGGAAAGCCGTGGTCCCGCATGAGATCGGCCACGTCCTGCGCACCCGGAAGGTGGGGCACCAGCATGCGGTTGGCATAGCCGCCCGCCCGCAGGGCCTCGGCGAGGCGCAGGGTGGCGAGTTCCGTGCCCCCGACATTTCCCCAGGGCAGGGCATGAGCGATGACGCGCCGCGACATGAAGGAGCCGTAGGCAAGCCGCCGGGGGGCGTCAAGGGAAACGCGGGCGCAGCGGCAGGCCCTCAGGCCCGGATGCCCCCGCGCTCGCCGGTGCGCGGCGGGGGCGGGATCAGCCCCCGCGACGACGCGGCGTGCAGCAGAGGGTCAGAAATTCTGCAGCAGGCGCTCGATATAATCGAGTTCAAGCTGCGGGCGGCCGGTGTCTTCCAGACGGCGGCGAAGCTCCTCCAGCACCTGACGGGCGCGCTGCACGTCCATCTCCTCGGGCACCTTCACGGAATAATCGTCTCCATAATCCTGGCTGCGCATGGGCCGGCCGAGAGGGTCGGTGCGCTGCGCCTGCTCGCCCGAGGGGCCGCCGGGACCGGGGCCCTCGCCGCCGCCGGGCTGGCCCTCGGCCATGGCCTGCGCGCCCTGCCGCAGCGCCTGAAGGGCACGGCCCTGTGCATCCAGCGCGCCCTGCCCGTCGCCCTGCCCGAGCGCCTGCTCGGCATCGCGCATGGCCTGTTCGGCGCGGCCGAAGGAACGGCCCGCGCGGCCGGCGGGGCCGCCATCCTCGCCGTCCTGCCCCTGCTCGCCTTGCTGGCCCTGTCCCTGACCCTGCTGACCCTGCTGGCCCTGCTGGCGGCGGAGCTGGTCCAGCATCTCGCCAAGGCGCCGGCGCAGTTCGCCCTGCCCCTGCTGGAGATCGCCGAACTCACCCGGCTGCCCCTGCTGGCCGTTCTGGCCCTGCTGGGGCTGGCGCCCCTGCCGGCCTTGCTGACCCTGTTGGCCCTGCTGGCCCTGCCGATAGGTGCGGTCACGCAGGCGCTGCTGCTCCTGGATCATCGCTCCCAGCTCGCCCTGCTGCTGGCCCTGCTGGCCGCCGGCCTGCCGGTTGCCGGGGCGCATGTTGTCCATCATGGCCTGAAGCTCGTCGAGCATCTGCCGCGCGGCGTCGCGGGCGCCGGAGCGGGCGAGATTCTCGATGCGGTCCATCATGCGCTGGAGGTCCTGCGGGCGCAGGACGCGGGTGTTGGGATCGAGCGGACGGTTCTCCACGCTGTTGTTGCGGCGCGCCTCCTCGGCGAGCTGGCGCATCACCTTGTCCATGGCGGCGCGCAGATCCTGCATCAGCCGCTGGATCTCCTCGTCGCTGGCGCCGCGCTCCAGTGCCTCACGCAGGGCGTCCTGTGCCGCCTTCAGTGCGCGCTGCGCGTCCGAGAGGTCGCCATCCTCGATGGCCAGCGCCATGTCCCAGAGATAGTCCACCACGCCGCGCAGATCGTCGTCCGTGCGGGCGTTGGCGAGCCGCCAGTAGACGCTGCGCAGGCCGAGATATTCGCGCGGGTCCATGCCGAACTTTTCCGGCGCGACGGTGAGCGCGGAGATCACCTGCTCCACCTTCGGCCGCGCCGCGACATCCATCGCCAGCCGGCGCCGCTCCTCGACCAGTGCACGGGCGAGCGGATTGGTGAAGGTGCGGGCGGGCAGGCGATGGGTGCGCGCGTCGCTGGTCGCCTCCTGCCCGGCCTCGTCGGTGACCTTCAGGGTGATCGCCACATTCGCCCCGGCCCAGGGATGGGCCACGAGATCCTTGGCCGTCTGCGCGCCGGTCCTGGAGCCGGGCGCGGGCGCGGTGAGGGCGAAGTCGGGCGCCGCCACCAGCGGCTTTGCGGCCTGTGGCTCGGGCGCGCCGGGCCGGGGGAAGAGCGGCTTTTCCGGCGGCAGGGGGGCAAAGGTCGCCTGCGCGCCCTTCACACCGTAATCGTCCTCGATCCTGTAGGTGAGGACGAGGGTGTTGCGCTGGCCGGTCTGCGGATCGCGCACGAAGGAAATGACGGGCTTCTGGTCCGGCGTCGCCGAGAGGCGCCAGGTGACCGAGCGGCCATCGGGGCCGGACACGGAGACGACCCCGTCGCCGGCGACCGTAAAGCGCCGTTCAAGCCCGGCCGCGCCCTTCGGCGTGTCGGCCGCTGCAGCCGGATCGGGCTGCACTTCGGCAAGGCCGCCCTCTACCTTCAGGTCGGATTTCTCAAGCCCCACCGTGCGCACGACGAGGACACTGCCTGCGGGCACGGCGAGGGCCGCGGCCTGCGTCTGTGTGGGATCGTCGGAGCGCAGGCCCGGCAGGACCACCGGCGGACGGCCGGTATAACCGGGAGGATCCACCCAGGCATCGAGCCGGTAGGCCTTCGGCACCACGGCGCCGCGCCAGTCGAAAGCGGCGCGCAGGCGCGCCAGATGATCGCCGGAGGCGACGAAGAAGGTGGCAAATACCGCCAGAAACGCCAGCGCCCGCAAGCCGCGCGGATCGCGCCGTGCCAGCCCCGGCGCCGGCAGGCCCGCCTTGAGCGAGCCGGCAGCCGCAACGGTCCGCGCCAGATGCGCCCGCCAGAGGGCCGCACCCACCGCATCGTCGGGCCGGGTGGCGAGATGGTCGGACAGGGTGGTGGCGGGACGGTGGGCGCGCGCGCTGCTGCGGTCGATGCGCGCCAGCGCTTCCGCGCGATCCGGCCAGCGCACCTGAAGCAGCGGAATGAAACTGGCGATGAAGGCGAGGGCGAACAGGGCGACGCCGCCGATGCGGGCCACCGGCGGAAGATGCAGCCAGAGCCCCGCCCAGGAGACGGCGAGGAACACGCCCGCAACCGTGAGGATGAGGACCAGCGGCGGCCACGCCCGCTCCCATGCCAGCGACAAGCGCGCCCGCTTGACGGTCCGCTCCAGCAGGAGCGTCGCGGCACCAGCGGCTTCGCGCGGCAAGGTCTTGTCAGGTATCGCGCTCACGCATCCTCCGTCGCGCCGGAAAATCAGCTTAACACGGCTTCCCCCCAAG
>NCCY01000295.1 GCA_002279855.1 Rhizobiales bacterium 12-68-15 | reverse complement strand
ATGGAATATAACGGGCCCCACGCCTGGCAGCCGCCGGTGGTGGGCATGGCGGTGGAATTCTTCATGGGCGACGTCGCCCCGGTGCAGGGCGTGGCCTGACCGCGCCCCCTCCAAGGGACCGCGCGACCACAGGACGCCATCGTCCCTGATGCGCACATGGCTCGGCCTGACCGCGCCAGGACCGCCCCCTACCCACCCTCCCCCGCACGCGGGAGAGGGCCTGAGCGCCCACGGCTTGAGGGATGGGGCTTAGACCGGGGCAGTTGCGGCCACGCCCGCGCGCGCCTCGCACACGCCCGCCGACAACGACGCCCTCTCGCCAAGCGCCCTCCCCGCTAGCACCACGCGCCCCCTCTCCCGCTTGCGGGGGAGGGCTTCAGCGTCCACGACTTGAGGAATGGTGCTCAGACCGGGGCGGCAGCGCCCGCGCGCCTAGTCGGAGTAGCGCTCTTCCTTCCAGGGGTCGCCGCGCTCGTGATAGCCGCGCACCTCCCAGAAGCCGAGTTCATCGGCAGCGACGAAGGTGATGCGGTTGAGCCACTTGGCGCTCTTCCAGAAATAGAGATGCGGCACCACCAGCCGCGCCGGCCCGCCATGGGCACGGGTGATGGGCGCGTCCTCCCACGAATGGGCGATCAGCGCGTCGGAGGCGGCGAAATCCGCCAGTGGCAGGTTGGTGGTGTAGCCGTCGAAGGAGTGCAGCACCACGAAGCCCGCCTCCGGGCGCGGCTGCACGATGTCGAGAAGGTCCTGCGTGCGCACGCCGTCCCAGCGATTGTCATAGCGCGACCAGGTGGTGACGCAGTGGATGTCGCTGACCTCCCGGCTCTGCGGCAGGGCCTTGAAGTGGTCCCAGCGCAGGTGCAGCGGCTGCGCCACGAGGCCGTCCACATCCAGCGTCCAGCGGTCCAGCGCCACCTCCGGCTGGAGGCCGAGATCGAGCACCGGCCAGTCGCGCACCAGATGCTGGCCCGGCGGCAGGCGCTCGGTGTCGGGCCGGGCGTGGCGGCCGGTGAGGAATTTCTGCTGCCGCGCCCAGGACTGCTTGGTGGTGGTGAGCTTGCTGTCCGGGGGAACCGGGCTGTCGGGATCGCTCATCGGGGCCTCTCAGGCGAAGGCGGGCTGCGCCGACAGGTCGGCATGCACGTCCGCGAGGATTTCGTAGGAGCGGATGCGGGCGGCGGGGTCGAAGATGGCGGAGGCCACCATCAGTTCGCTCGCCCCTGTGCGGTCGAGGAAGTCGCCCAGCGACCGGCGCAGCGTCTCGCGCGAGCCGACGAACGAGCAGGCCAGCATGGAGGAAGCATGCGCCTTCTCGTGCGGCATCCAGTAGGTCTCGATGTCGTCGATGGGCGGCGGCAGCAGGTTGCGGGTGCCGCGCACCATGTTGGTGAAGGTCTGCTGGATGCTGGTAAACAGCCGGCGCGCCTCGGCATCGGTGTCCGCCGCCACCACGTTGACGCCCACCATGGCGTGGGGCGCGGCCAGTTGCGCGGAGGGCTGGAAGCGCTCGCGATAGACGGCCAGCGCCTGCATCAGTGCGTCCGGCGCGAAATGCGAGGCGAAGGCATAGGGCAGGCCGAGCACGGCAGCGAGCTGCGCGCCATAGAGGCTGGAGCCGAGAATCCACAGCGGGATGTTGGTGCCGTAGCCCGGCACGGCACGAACCTTCTGGCCCTCCTGCAACGGACCGAGCAGGGCCTGAAGCTCCAGAACGTCCTGCGGGAAGGTGTCGGAGGCATGCACGTCGCGCCGCAGCGCCTGGAGGGTGCGCCCGTCGGTGCCCGGGGCGCGGCCGAGGCCGAGATCGATGCGGCCGGGAAACAGCGTCTCCAGCGTGCCAAACTGCTCCGCGATCACCAGCGGCGAATGGTTGGGCAGCATGATGCCGCCTGCCCCCACCCGGATGGTCTTGGTGCCCGCCGCCACATGGCCGATGACCACCGAGGTCGCGGCCGAGGCGATGCCCATCATATTGTGATGCTCGGCATACCAGACCCGGTTATAGCCGATCCGCTCCGCCGCGCGGGCGAGGTCGAGGCTGTTGCGTAGCGCGTCCGCCGGCGTCCCGCCCTGGGGTACGTGCGACAGGTCGAGGATGGAAAAGGGGGGCATGCACTGGTGTCCTCGGCTGCGCCGGCAGTCCGCCCCCGCCGGCTCTCCTCAGATTGGGACGCGGGGCCGCAAGGTCAAGGCGCGTGCGCCTGCAGACGGCGCATCAGCGGCAGCAGGCAGAGAAAAACCAGCGCCGCGCCGAGCCCGATCAGCGCCACCTTCAGATAGACCTCCGCGCAGGCGGCGGCATAGGCGGCAAGGTCACCCTCCATGCCCGGCGGCACGGTGGCGAGCGTGCCGATCCAGCCCGCCGCATAGGCGCCGAACGATGTGGAGAGGAACCAGGCCCCGAACATCAGCCCCGTGAGCGAGGGCGGCGAGAGCTTCGTCACCATGGACAGGCCCACCGGCGACAGGGAGAGTTCTCCGCAGGTGAGCAGGAACAGCGCCGCCGCCATCCACGCCAGCGAGGCCGGCGTGCCGGAGGAGGAGATGAAGGCGGCGGTGGCGATGAGCGCGAAGCAGCCGCTCGCGAACAGGATGCCGAGGAAGAACTTCACCTCCGTCGGCACCGCCCGCCCGCGCGCGGCGAACGCGCCCCAGATGCGCGCGAACAGCGGTGCGAGGATCAGGATCATGAACGGGTTGAACGAGGTGAACAGCGCCGAGGGCATCTCGAAGCCGAAGACATGGCGGTCGATGGCCCGGTCCACCAGCAGCAGAACCGGCCCGTCCTTCTGCTTGAACAGCGCCCAGAAGAAGCTGGCGAAGATCACATAGATCAGGATGGCCACGAGATGGCGCCGGTATTCCGGCTCCGCCGTGAAGGCCCGGTACACCACATAGGCATAGGTGAGGCCGCCGCCGATGAGCATCATCAGCTTGGCCCCGTCCGGCACCGCCAGCAGATAGGTGAGGACGGGCACCGCCAGCAGCGCGCCGATGACCGAGGGCACGACGAGCCGCGGCCGCGGGCATTCCCGGCTGCGCGGCGCATAGTGGCGGGTGCCGAGCACGAACACCACGAGCCCCAGCGCCATGCCCACCGCCGCGAGCCCGAAGCCGAGATGCCAGTCGATCTGCTGGCCCACATAGCCGACGATCAGCGTCGCCAGCAGGGAGCCCACATTGATGCCCATGTAGAAGATGGTGAAACCGCCATCGCGACGGGGATCGTCGGCGCCGTAGAGCTGCCCCACCACCGCCGAGACGGAGGATTTGAAGAAGCCCGTTCCCACCACCACGAAGGCCATGCCCGCGAACATGCTGGCGCTGCCGAACGGCAGGGCGAGCACGATATGGCCGATCATGATGATGACGCCGCCCACGATGACCGCGAGCCGGAAGCCCAGCACCCGGTCCGCCAGCGCGCCGCCGACGATGGGGGTGAGGAAGACGAAGGCCGCATAGGCGCCGAAGGTAAGGCTGGCCTGCGGCAAACAGGAAGGCGAGGCCCGGAGGCTGCTTCAGACTCTCCACCCGCGGCGCGGATGCGGCCTCGGCGACACTCATGCTCAATCCCCCGCCCTGCGGACCGGCCACGGCGCACGGCCGGCCGGCCCTTTCAGCCGGCCAAGCATCGGCCTCGGGCGGTTGGTGTCAATGGTGATGACGAAGCGTCAGGCCGGCAGCGCGGTCAGGGTCACCGTGTCGCCATCCTGCGAGAAGGCGATGACGAGGCCGCATTCGCGGGCCAGCAGGCCGGCATAATAAGGCTGGATGGCGTGGGCATCGAGCCCGTCCCCCGGCGCGCGCCCGGCGGTGAGGTCCGGCAGCGCGGCGGGAATACGCGCGCTCGGCCCGGCGGTGGTGAGCACGAAGCCCACCGCACTGCCCCCCGCCGGGGCGGAGGCGGTGATGACGCCGCCGCGCGGAATCGTTGTTCCCGCCAGCAAGGCGAGGTTGAGCAGCAGCTTGACGCGATTCTTCGGCTGGAGTTCGCGCGGCAGCGTCCATTCGATGCGCGTGCGCTGGTCCTCCATCATGCCGCGCACCACGGTCTCGGCATCGCCCGTATCGATGGTGGCGCCCGCTGAACCTGCGGCACCGAAGGCGAGACGGGTGAACTGGAGCCGCGCGGAGGCCTGCCGGGCGCTCTTGGCGATGAGGTCGAGGGCGACCTCCCGCATGTCGGCGGAATCCTCGTCCTCCAGCACTTCCAGGCCGTTGACGATGGCGCCCACGGGGCTGATCACATCATGGCACACGCGCGAGCACAGCAGGGCGGCGAGATCGAGAGCGGAAATGGCGAGCGCCGGGGCGGTCTCGGACTTCGCGGACAAATCGGACATGGCGGCCCCGATGGCGGCGGGGGCCGGCGGCGCCGGCATCTCCCCGTGGCGGAAAGCTGGGTCTGATAACCCGCGCCGCAGCGCCCCACAAGCGCGACCCGCCCGAGACCCTGATTCCCCAACGGGTTGCAGGGTGGTTGGAACAGCGTCATTTCTGCGCCAAAGTGGTTGTGGATGATCATGAGCCGATTCGCGGCCCCTGATCCCGACCTGACGATGTTCCTGATCGCGAGATGCCGATGCTTGATGCAGCCGCAGCTTTCCGTGCCGCCCTGTCCCGCCTCGCGCCGCTCGCGCTGGGCCTGACGCTGCTTTCCGGCGCTGCGGCGGCGCAGGGCCAGCCCTATCAGGCGCCCCCGCCCGGCGGGCAGCCCAGTGCGGCCCGCGCCGCGACACCCCAGCCCTTCACCACCAACGAACTTGTGAGCAAGGGCCACTCCTTCTTCGGCAGCGTGTCGAAGGGCCTCGCCCTGTCCATCGAGAAGGCGGTCAGCCAGTGGGGCCAGCCCAACGGCTATATTCTCGGGCAGGAAGGCTCCGGCGCCTTCGTGGGCGGCCTGCGCTATGGCGAAGGCACGCTATATACCCGCAATGCGGGTGACATGAAGGTGTACTGGCAGGGGCCGTCCCTCGGCTGGGACTTCGGCGGCGACGGCGCCCGCACCATGATCCTGGTCTATAACCTGCGCACGGTGGACGACGTGTTCCGCCGCTTCGGCGG
>NCCY01000294.1 GCA_002279855.1 Rhizobiales bacterium 12-68-15 | reverse complement strand
GCCCGTGTCCGCAGCGCGCGGGTGAGGTGCTCCGCGAACTGCGCCCCGGCGAGCGGCAGGCTGCGGCCGCGCATCTGGCCCAGCACGAGGTCGGCGGGGGGCAGGTCGCGGGCATCCACCGGCCGCACCACGATACCGGACGGCATGGCCCGCTCCTGTGCGCCCACCTCGATCTGGAACGAGATGAAGCCGCAATGGACCACGAGCCCGCGCAGGAGCTCGAAGGAGTTGGATTGCGCCACCACCGAGAACCGCAGGCCCGAGCGGGAGATCCGCTCCTCGATCATCTGCCGGCCGCCCGTGGTGCGCTCGGACAAGGCGAGGGGATAGCTGGCGCAATCGGCCAGCCGCACGCTCGGGCGGGCGGCGAGGGGGTGGTCGGCGGGCAGCAGCGCCACCACCCGCTGCGGCAGGGTCATGAGCGGGCGCAGCCGGGCGATGAAGGGCGGGCGGAACACGAGGATCAGGTCCACGTCGTAATTCACCAGCAACGCGATGGCGTTCTCGTGGTCGGCGACGTTGACGTCAAAGCTCATCAGGGGATGGCGCTGGCGGAAGGCGGCGATCTGCTCCGGCAGGAAGTCGTGCGCCAGCGCCTGGCTGCACGCAATGCGCACCGTGCCGCGCCGCAGGCCCTTCATGTCCTCCAGCTGGGACCGCATGCGCTCGGCATCGTTCAGCTGTTCGCGGATATAGTTGACGAAGACCTCGCCCGCCGCCGTCAGCGCGACGCCGCGCGGGCGGCGCTCCAGCAGCTTCACGCCCAGCTCGTCCTCCATGTCCATGATGCGGCGGTTGAGGGCGGAGGGGGTGACATTGAGCTTGGCGGCGGCCCCCCGGATGGAGCGGGTGCGGGCCACCTCGTCCATGTAGCGCAGGAATCGCAGATGCCGCATGTGACGCCCCCGTGAAAGTTCGTAGCCGAAACGGCATCAATGAGAGCAGAAAACGGCAATGGATGGCACCACTCTTTCGCGCCACTCTGGAGCTGCGTCGCGGACAGGCACGAGACTTGAATGCCTGCATGCGGCCTGCATCCCGGTGCGCCCGAGAAAGATCCGCCCATGACCGCCGAGTCTCGTTCCGTCCTCAGCTTCGTGCGCCCGGCGCCGACGCCCCGCGTGGCGCAGCTTCCGGCCGAGCCGCAGCCGGCGGAGATCGACCTCGCGCGGACCGCGCTGGTCATCGTGGACATGCAGAACGACTTCCTCCACCCGGACGGCTGGTTCCCCCGCGCCGGGGTGGATGTCTCCGTCCTGAAGGCGCTCGCCCCCGGCCTCTCGACGCTGGCGGCCGGGGCGCGGGCGGCGGGGGTTCCGGTCATCTGGGTGAACTGGGGCGTGCGGGCGGACCGGGCGGAACTGTCCCGTGCCATGCTGGACAAGGCCTCCGCCGGTGGCACCCGGCCGATCTATGCGGACCCCTCGGTTCCCGGGCGCGGCCGCATCCTGGTGGCGGGCGACTGGGGTGCCGAGGTGATCGCCGAACTTGCCCCCGCCGAGGGGGACCTGACGGTGTTCAAGCACCGGTTGTCCGGCTTTCACGACAATGAGCTGGATTCCGTCCTGCGCAACCGGGGCATCGAGACCCTGCTGTTCGCCGGCATCAACACCGACCGCTGCGTCTTCTCCACCCTCTGCGACGCCAGTTTCCGGGGCTATGGCTGCCTGCTGGTGACCGACGCCTGCGCCACGCCCTCGCCCGCTTATGTCTCCGACGCGGTGCTCTATCTCGTGCGGCTGCTCTATGGCGCCACCGTCACGAGCGCCGACCTGCTCGCCGCCTTCGCCTCGGCCGATCCGGCCCAAAAAACCTGAAAAACCAGACACAACCAGACAGACGGGACATCTCACATGCCGCTCACCAAGCTCTCGCGACGATTGACCCTCGCCCTCGCGCTCGGCCTCGCCGGGACCAGCCTCGCCGCGCTGCCGGCGGCGGCGCAGACCAAGATCAAGCTGGTTCTGAACTGGAAGTATCAGGGCCCGCAGGGCATGTTCTTCCTGGCGCAGGACCGGGGCTACTTCAAGGAAGAGGGCCTCGACGTCACCATCGACCAGGGCAACGGCTCGGGCGCGGCGGTGCCGCTGGTGGCCAACGGCACCTATGACATGGGTTTCGGCGACGTGAACGCGCTGATCGAGCTGGTGGCCAAGAAGCCGGCCGATGCGCCCATCGCCACCTACATCATGTTCAACCAGCCGCCCTTCACCATCGCGGTCAAGGCGGACAGCCCGATCAAGACCCCGAAGGATCTGGAAGGCAAGACGCTGGGCGGCGCGGCCAATGACGGCGCGCTGAAGCTGTTCCCCGCCTTCTGCAAGCAGGCCAAGATCGACTGCTCCACCATCAAGATCACCAACATGCAGCCGAACCTGCGCGAGCAGATGCTGATGCAGGGACAGGTGGACGGGGTGTTCGGCTATGTGAACACCATCCGCTTCTCGGCCAAGCTGATCGGCGTGGACGACGACAAGCTGCGCTACATCAGCTACGGCGATTACGGGATGGACCTGTATTCCAACGGCATCATCGTCTCCAACGAGATGGTGAAGACCAAGCCGGAGGCGGTGAAGGGCTTCCTCAAGGCGCTCAACAAGGGCGTCATCGACATGCTGAAGGACCCCGATGCGGCGGTCGCGGCGGTGGCCAAGCGTGAGCCCCTCATCAAGATCCCGGTGGAGCGCGAGCGCCTCGACGCCACGCTGAAGGCCGAGATGAACCATCCCGAGATCGCCAAGATCGGCCTCGGCAATGTGGACCCCGCCCGCCTCCAGCGCGCCATCGACATTCTGGTGGAGGCCAACAACCTGCCCACCACGCCGAAGGTGGACCAGATCTTCACCCCGGCCTTCCTGCCGCCGGTCGCGGACCTGCCCAAGAAGCTGTTCTGATCCGCAAGGCGCTGAGGCGGGACCGGCTGCGGCCAGACCCGCCTCGCAGCACCGGGATGCCCAGCCATCGCGGCAGACGGGCGAACCGCTCGGCGCCGGTCGCGGACCGGGGCCGGTGGGACCGAGTTTGGAGGGCTCCGGCGCAAGCCGTCACGCCTCCAGCGCCACGGCCTTGCCAGCCGGGCCGTGGCGCCCTTTTCCTCAAGACAAGAAACGTCTCGCCATGGATCTGATGCTCAAGGACCGCGTGGCGGTCATCACCGGCCCCGCCAAGGGCATGGGCGCCTCCATCACCCGCGCCTTCGCCGCCGCCGGCTGCCGCCTTTCCCTGATCGGCCGCGATGTGGCCGCCATCGAGCCGGTCGCCGCCGAGGTGCGGGCCATGGGGGCACAGGCCATCATCGTGCCCTGCGACCTGACCGATTTCGGCGCCTGCGCCAGCGCGGCCGAGGCGACGCTGGCGGCGTTCGGCACCATCGACATCCTGGTGAATGTGGCTGGTGGATCCGGCCCCATCGGCAAGACCGGCATCGAGACCACGCCGGAGGAATTCGACGACATCGTCACCCTCAACATGCACGGCTGCTTCCACACCATGCGCGCCGTGCTCCCCACCATGGTCGCCAACCGCTACGGCAAGGTGGTGAATGTGGGCGGCACCTTCGGCATGCGCGGGCGCGCCGGGCGGATGGCCTATTCGGCCTCCAAATGGGGCCTGCGCGGCATCACCAAGAGCTTCGCGCTGGAGGTGGGCGTCCACAACATCAACGTGAACTGCGTCGC
>NCCY01000020.1:890-28670 GCA_002279855.1 Rhizobiales bacterium 12-68-15 | reverse complement strand
GGCCGGTCCTGCGGATCGTCGTGGACGAACGGACCGCAGCCCTTCATGGGATTCTTCATGTTGGAGAGGACCGCCGCCGCCCCGTCCCATTCATAATCCCGGCCGCGCACCGTCAGGCCGATGCGATATCCTTTCGGCACGACGATGCAGGTCGGCCAGATCTCCACATCGAGTTCCACCGGCACGCCGGGTGTGAGCGGCTGGACCTCGTCGTGCGGGTGATAGGGCCGGTAGGGAAGCGAGCGCGCGGGATCGAGCTTGCGGTGCGAGGCGCGCAGCCAGCCCTGGCCCACCGGCGTATGCGGGTCGAGGGCGCCATAGAACACAACTTCCTCGCCCTGCGGATCGAACACCCGAAGCACCAGGAACACATCCGCATCGCGGGTCCGGGAGGACAGGAAGAGCTTGGCCGCCGAGGGGCCGGTGATCTCCGTGTCCGCCTCCAGCGGCGCGCTGAGAAACGTCGCTCCGTCGCCCATGGCTTCGTAATCGAGGGTCTGGCGGGCTGTCGGCGCCTCCGGCGTCAACGCCATGCCGGCGGGATCGAGATAGAACTTGGTCCACTGCGTGCGGGCAATCGGCCATTCATGCTCGTGGCGCACCGGGAACTTGATCTCTCCGGGGCGGCGGATCTGGATCTGCACCTTCGGCTGCTTGTCCCAGCCATTGTCCTCGCCCTTCAGGAAATAGCCGAGGAAGCGCTTCTGAATGTCGATGCCGTAATCGGTGTAGAATTCGGCCCAGTGCGCGCCGCCGTGCATCTCCAGCCATTTGTGCTCGGAGGCTGCGCTGAGGAAGCCTTCCACATTGCCGCGCAGATGCAGGCCCTGCCCGCCCCAATTTCCGGCGGAAAGCAAGGGAACGGTGATCTTGGACAGGTCGCCCCCCAGGGCGCGGTAATAGTCACCGTCGAGATGGTTGCGCAGCAGGTCGCCCGGCATGTCGGCGCGGTTCTTCGCCAGTTCCTCTTCGGGAATGGTTTCCGGGCCGCAGACCAGTTCGCCGGTCACCCGGCTGCGCGGTCCCCGCTCGCCCAGCCCGTGCTGGACGGTCTTCACCTGCATGTCCTGCCAGTTTTTGCGGAACACCGAGAGGATGCCGCCATGGTGGGTGGCATCGCGATAATTATCGGCGAAGCCCTCCCAGATGCAGATGGCGGCGAGGTGCGGCGGCTGCTTGGCCGCCACACGCCACTGGTTGGCGGCGAAGTAGGAGATGCCGTTCATCCCCACCTTGCCGGTGCACCAGGGTTGCTCGGCCAGCCATTCGATGCAGTCATAGATGTCCTTCGTCTCGCGCGGGCTGTGGACCGACAGATAGCCCTCCGAACGGCCGGCGCCGCGCGAGTCGATGCGGACGCACGCATAGCCGTCCGGAACCCATTTTTCCGGGTCCGGCACTTCCCAGGACTGGTAGAGGTTGGACGAGCCTTCGAGCGCGTCGGGATAGTCGCGGGCCATGATGTCCCACGCTGTCTTGTATCCCTCCTGGAAGGCGAGGCCCTTGCCATAGGGGCCGTAGGTGAGAATGGCGGGGACCTTCTCCGCGCCTAGCGGGCGGAAGATGTCGGCGCGCAGCACCACGCCGTCGTCCATGGTGATCGGCACATCCCAGTCGATGCGCATGCCGTCGCGCACTTCGCTCTTGTTGCTCATGACATTCCTCCCGGAAATGATGCGGCCCGGCCGCTTTCGATGGGGCGGCCCCGCCCGGCGGCGAGGGCACGCGCATAGACCACCTCGGCAAGGGCGATATCCTCGCTGGCGACGCCGAGGGACTTGAACAGGGTGACGTCACCCGCCGCACGCGACGGCGGGTTGCGGACGATGTCGGAGAGCGGTCGCACCGTGCCCCAGTCCAGCAGGCCGGCGGCGGCAAGGTCGCGGAACTCGGCCGCCTCGATGCGCGCCTGCGCGAGATCATCGGTCGCGAGCAGGGCGGCCCGGGTCACGAGCGCGCCATCCACCTCCCGCCGGTCGGCGGCATTGGAGCCGGCGACGTTCACATGCGCGCCGTCCTTGACCCAGTGGGAGAGGCAGACAGGCTCGCGCGCCTTGGTGATGGTGGCGATGATGTCCGCTCCCTCCACGCAGCGACGCGCGTCGTCAACCGGCTGCGTCGGGATGCCGAGCTGCATCTCCACGGCGCGGGCGAAGGCCGCCCGGCGGTCCGCGTCGCGGCCGTGCACGCGGATTTCCGTGATGTCGCGCACAGAGGCGATCGCGGCCGCCTGCCAGAAGGCCTGCTTGCCGGTGCCGATCACGGCGAGGACGGGGGCCTCGGCCGGTGCCATGTGCCGGGTGGCAAGGCCGCTCGCGGCGCCTGTACGCAGCTGGCTGAGCAGGTTCGCCTCGATCAGGGCCAGCAGCCGTCGCTCGGCATGGGAATAGAGCAGCACATGGTAGAACGTGCCCTGCGGCGCGCCGGAATAGGCCTTCAGCCCGAATACGCGCGGTGCATAGGTCGCGGCCATCACCTGGAACGGCCCGCCGGGCAGCGGCGCGCGCTGGCGGGGCAGCACGGCCACATCGCCGTCCGGCGCGCCGAAACAGCCGTCCAGCGCATTGATGGCGTGCCGGACGCTGACGAGGTCGCGCACATCGTCTTCTGTCAGGAAAATGGGTGGTGTCATGGGAAATCCGTTCGCGCACGCGCGGTGCGGGACGCGGCCCGGACAGAGCCGGGCCTCGCCGGCGATCACATCTTCAGGGCCTTTGCGGCGGCGACCACCTCGGCCTTGTCGAAGGCGTTGATCTCGTCGAGCAGCGCGGTGGTCGAGACGCCCGAGACGTCCTTCACCTCGTTCTGGAGGCCGGCGAAGGCCACCTGCGCCTGCCACTGCTCAAGGGACTGGGCGCCGAAGCGCTGGTCGGCCTGCCATGGCTGCGGCATCCACTTGTCGGCGCGCGCCTTCAGGATGAACAGCGCCTCCTTCATGGCGTCCTGTTCGCTGCGTCCCTTCGGCTTGCTCTCGGGATAGATTTCCCAATGCAGCAGAATGGAATTTTCGAGATTGGCATAGGCAAAGACCGTGGACTTCGCCATGGCGCGGAAGAAGCGCACCATAGTGTCGCGGTTGTTTGCGAGTGTGGACTTCTGCACGCCGTAGCTGTTGCCGAACAGCTTCTTCATCCCCTCGGTATTGGGCAGATAGCGCAGCGGGAAGCCGGCCACCTCAATGCGGGCGAACGCGGCATCCCAGAACGCCATGGCATCCACGCGCCCGCGATAGATGGCATCGCCGGCAGGTCCGCCCTCGCCGATGGACACCCACTCCACATCGCTGTCGGGATCGATCTTGAGTTCCTGCAACATGGCGCGCGCACCGAAATAGCCGGTGTCGCCCTGGTTGCGGATGCCGATCTTCTTGCCCTTCAACTCGGAGAGGCTCTTGACCGGGCTGTCCGGCTTTACTGCGACAGCCCAGTGCGGTTCGCGCAGCCAGCAATAAGGGAAGGTGACGTCGAGGCGCGGATTCTTGGCGAATGCGTTGAGGAAGGCGACCGGAGAGACTGCCGAGGTCTCGGCATTGCCGCTGGCCACCGCCTGGAGGGTCTGGCCGGCACCGGACATGTTGATGATGTCCATCTCCACGCCCTCCTTGGCATAATAGCCGACCTTCGGATTCTGGCCGACGGTCATGAAGGTGAGCTGCGGATCGATAATGCCGGCGGCATTGCCGAGGCGCACCACGGCCTTGTTCTGCGCGAAGGTGAGGCTCGGGACCATCAGGCTGGCGCCCGCGGCGCCGGCAAGCGCGGTGAAGCTGCGACGTGTGAGCATGGTTTCCTCCGGTCGATTGTTCTGATTGCCGGTCACGTGCCGGTGGAGTGTGTGTTCTGGCCTGTGCCGGACCAGAACAGGACGCGACGCGAGATGATCTTCAGCACGCCGTGCAGCAGCACGCCGATCAGCGAGAGGATGATGAAGACCGAGAAGGTGCCGGCCGTATCCATGGAGGCGTTCATGGAGAGGATGAGCACGCCGAGGCCGCGCTGGGCGCCGACGAATTCGCCCACCACCGCCCCCACCACCGCGAAGACCGCGGCCATGTCGAGCCCGGCGAAAATGTAGGGCATGGCGGAGGGAAGCCGCACCTTCCAGAACATCTGCCAGCCATTGGCACCGATGGCCCGCATCAGCTCGATGCGCTCCGGCTCCACCGCGCGGAACCCCGCCATGGAATTCACCAGCAGCGGGAAGAAGGTGAGAAGGCAGATAATCACCACCTTCGAGGTCAGCCCGAAGCCGAACCACAGCACGATGATCGGCGCGAGGGCGATCTTGGGCAGGCTCTGGATGGCGATGAGGTACACGCTGAACGTGGCCTCGATGATCCGCACCTGCGAGATGATCGTGCCGAGCACCAGTCCCGCTGTTGAGCCTATGACGAAACCCAGAAGTACTTCCGACAGCGTCACGCCGGTGTGCAGCCAGTAGCCGCCGCGCGAGAAGATGCCGGCATCGAGCCCTCTCCAGAGCGCCACCGCCACATCGCTAGGGGGCGGCAGGATGTAGGCGGGAACATCAAGCCAGATCACGCCATACTGCCAGACCAGCAGCAAGACGACGAGCAGGGTGGGCGCAAGCACCAGTTCCGGGCGCGTGCGCAGCAGCAGGCGAAGGCCGGTGACAGGGCGTGGGGTATCTTCCCGGAAGACCGGGGCGGAATGGGCTTCGACAGTCATCCCAGACCTCCTCCTTCGGATGCCGGCTCGGCATCGCCGAGGCTGTAGAGCAGCCGGCGGATGTCGCTCGACAGGCGGCCGAACGTGGCATCGCCAAGGGTTTCGAGCGTGCGGGGGCGGGGCAGGGGCACATCGACGATGCGCGCGATGCGGCCGGGGCGCGGGGTCATCACCACCACGCGGTCGCCGAGAAACACCGCTTCCGGAATGGAATGGGTGATGAGGATGATGGTCTTCCCGCTCTCGCGCCAGATGCGCTGGAGGTCGAGATTCATCTGCTCGCGGGTCATGGCGTCGAGCGCGCCGAACGGCTCGTCCATGAGCAGGATCGCGGGATCGCAGACCAGCCCGCGCGAGATGGCCGCGCGCTGCTGCATGCCGCCGGACAATTCTCCCGGATACTTGTTCTCGAAGTCGGCGAGGCCCACCATCTTCAGCAGGTCGCGTGCCCGTGCGAGGCTCGTTGCCTGCGGCAGGCCCTGCACCTCGGCCGGCAGCAGCACGTTTTCGAGCACCGTGCGCCAGGGCAGCAGGACCGGGCTCTGGAATACGACGCCGATGTCCCGCCGGGGCCGCGAGACGGGGGCTCCCACCACGCGCAGGTCACCGGACGTGAGCGGAAGAAGCCCTGCCATGATCTTGAGCAGCGTGGACTTTCCGCATCCCGATGGCCCGACGATGGTGACGAACTCACGTTCCGCCACCGACAGGGAGATGTCGGAAAGCGCATGCACGCGCTCGTTCCGAACGGTCAGGAAGATCTTGTCCAGATGGCTGATCTGGATTGCAGGCTTGGTGGTTGCCTTCTGTGTCCTGTCCTCGGGAATAGACAAGGGTTCCGCGAGACGTGCCGTCTCCAGAGCCATGCGTTTTCTCCCTCGCGCCGTTCTTTTTTGCTTGGATGGATCAAGCGGCGATAAGGGAAAGCGTAGGTCAGGAGCGCGATGCCATCCAATACTTTAGTGCTATCCGCGTGATGCCGGGCCGGTATCGCGCGATCATCTCTCTCGCGCGGCCCCCGGGGCATCGGGCGTGCCAAAAACGCCTTCTGCCTGAAGCAGATGCATCTCGCTGCGGGTGATCTCGATCATGGTTTGGACGGCGGGCGATAACGGCCGGTCCGTGCGCCAGGCGAGGCCTCGATCCATGAGCCATCCCTCCACCCGGCAGAGGCTCAGCAGGCCGGCTGCGTGGTCGCGATGCACCGCGCTGTAGGGCAGGACCGCGTAGCCGAGCCCGCCCTTCACCAGGTGTTTCTGCACCTGAAGGCTTTCGGTCTCCACCGAGATGCGCAGCTTCTCGCCGCTCTGGGCGAGATTGGCGTCCAGCCAGCCGCGCACCGTGCTGGGCGGGGCGGCGAGCAGGAGAGGCAGGGGAATGAGGTCCTGCCACACGCAGGTGGCGCCGGGCGCGAACCTGCCGGGCGGTCCGACCACGTAGACCGGCTCGCGAACGAGGTTTTCGATGCAGACATTGCGCTCCGCGATGCTGCGCACGTTGGGCAGGATGGCAAGATCGATCTCGCCCGCCAGCAGCCAGCGGCGCAGATGTCCCACGCCCTCGTAGAAGGCCAGTTTCACCTGGGGGTAGCGGTCGAGATAGCTGCGGGACAGGCGCGCAAACAGGATTTCGGCAACTGAGGGCGGCGCGCCGAAGGTGACGACACCGCTTGGCACCGTGCCTTCCGCCCGCACATCCGCCAGCGCCTGATCGGTCTGTCGCCGGATGAAGCGGGCACGCTCCAGCAGGAGCGTGCCCGGAGGCGTCGTGACGATGCCCTTGTTGCCGCGCCGGAACAGCGCGACGCCGATTTCCTCTTCCAGTTTCTGGATCTGGCGGGTGAGAGCCGGCTGTGCGATGCGCAGGGCCTCGGACGCCTTTCTGAAGCTGCCGAGTTCGGCGATGCGCACGAAATATTCGAGTTGCTTGTCGTTCATGCGCGCCGCCTTGCCTCCGCTGGAATGGTGCGGTCCGCACGGCGCCGCGCGGACCGCACCGATGCCACTACTGGATCGCCACGGGCTTGAAGCCGATCCGGCGGGTGATGGCCGCCTGATAATCAAGGTCCTTCTTGAGGTAGGCACCGAATTCAGCCGGTGTCGAGCCGACCGGGACGAGGTCCGCCATGGTCAGCGCGCGCACCACATCGGGGTCCTTCACCGCCTTCTGGGCGGCGGCGGCGAGCTTGTCCACGATGGCATCGGGGGTTCCGGCAGGCACAAGGAAGCCGAAGAAGCCGGTCATGGTGACGTCCGGAAGGCCAAGCTCGGCGAAGGTGGGGACATCCGGCAGGGCGGGTGCACGGCGCGTGCCCGTCACCGCCAGCGCCCGCACCTTGCCGTCCTTGATGAGGGCCGCGGCGGCCGAGGTGAGCACGAAGCCGAGATCCACATGCCCGCCGATGAGGTCGTTGACGATCAGCGGCGTGCCCCGATACGGCACCGGTGCGAAGGTGACGCCGGCAGCATTCTGGAACAATTCCCCGGTGATATGGGTGACATTGCCGACGCCTGCATGGCCGAACAGGATCTTGCCCGGCTCTTTCTTGGCAAGTGCGATCAGTTCCGGCACGGTCTTCACCGGCAGGCTGTTGCGCACCACCAGAACCTGGCCATAGGGCGCCTCGGCAAGCAGGCTCACCGGCTTGAAGTCCTTCATGGGATTGAACGGCAGGTCCTTCACCACGCTGGCATTGGCGGTGTGGGACCCGGTCGTGAGCAGCACGGTGTATCCATCCGGGGTGCTGCGCGCGACGCCGCCTGCGGCCACGATGCCGTTGGCGCCGGGCTTGTTCTCGATCACCACCGGCACGCCGAATTCCTTCGAGAGCACGTCTGAGACCGGACGGCCCACCGTGTCGATGGGGCCGCCGGCTGCGAAGGGAATGACGATCTTGATGGTGTGGGACGGGTAGGAGGCCTGCGCCGAGACCTGCTCAACCGGAAGGACTGTTGCAAGCAGAAGCGGAGCAATGCCCGCCATCGCCCGGAGAAACCGGGGCGCGCGGACGCGTGAACTGCACGGCAGTCGAAACATGGAGAATCCTCCGTTGGGGTGTTTCCTCGTCTGGTGGCGCCCGCGTTCTGGCGCGGGTCTTCCGGCTGCTTCCCATGAGGTGAGAAGCGCATTGACATAAACAAACGAATGTTTACCGATAAACGAACGTTTGCCAAGCAAAGCCTTTCAAACGTCACGACGCACCGCCCGCCTGGGCCGATAAAAAGCGTTCCAATTCAATAGTATGGGAGGATATGCGCATGACGGAGCAAGCCGTTGTCGCGGATGGGATGAAGATCGAATGGGATGTCGAGATCCCCATGGGGGACGGCATCATCCTGCGGGCGGACGTGTTCCGCCCCATCAGGGATGGCCAGTATCCCGTGGTTCTCAGCCACGGCCCCTATGCCAAGGGCCTCTCCTTCCAGGAGGGGTTCAAGGGCAATTGGGACCGGATGGTTGCGGCCTATCCCGAGATCATGGACGGTACCTCCAACAGGTACCAGAACTGGGAACTGGTGGACCCGGAAAAGTGGGTCCCGGATGGCTATGTCTGTATCCGCGTGGATTCCCGCGGTTCCGGCCGCTCGCCCGGCTTTCTGGACTGCTGGTCGCCTCGAGAGACCCGGGATCTCTATGAATGCGTGGAGTGGGCGGGCACCCAGCCGTGGTCGAACGGCAAGGTGGGCATCAACGGCATCTCCTATTATGCCATGAACCAGTGGCACGTTGCGGCGCTTCAGCCTCCCCACCTTGCCGCCATCTGCGTCTGGGAAGGGGCGCATGACTATTATCGAGAATTCTCCCGCCATGGCGGCATCGCGTGCCGCTTCCTCACCGCCTGGTTCAACCGTCAGGTGGTTCGGGTGCAGCATGGTGTTGGCGATCGCGGGTTTCGCTCGCCGGTCACCGGCGAGACGGTCGCCGGGCCTCCCACGCTGTCAGAGGCGGAACTGGCGGAGAACCGGGTGGACCCCGGCATCGAGGTTCTCGCCCGCGAGCTGGAGGACGACTATTACCGCTCCCGCACGGCCGACCTGTCAAAGGTCGTGACCCCGCTCCTGTCCTCGGCCAACTGGGGCGGCATGGGCCTGCACCCGCGTGGCAATTTCGAGGGTTTCCTCGCGGCGGCGAGCCCCGAAAAGTGGCTGGAAGTGCACGGGGATTCCCATTTTGCCCCGTTCTATCGCGACAGCGGCCTGGCCTTGCAGAAGCAGTTTCTGGGCTATTATCTGAAGGGCGAGCAGAATGGCTGGGCCGACCGGCCGAAGGTGCAGATCGACGTGCGCCATCCCGGCGAGACCTTCGTCACGCGCGCGGAAGCCGAATGGCCGCTCGCCCGCACCGCCTGGACGCGTTTCCATCTGACCCCCGATGGCGGCTTCGGTCCGCAGGCCGCCGCCGGCGCGCCGGTCACCTACGAGGCCATGGGAGAGGGCGTGACCTTCTCGACGCCCCCGCTGGACGCCGAAATCGAGATCACCGGCCCTGTGGCGGCGAAGCTCTCCCTGTCGTCCGAGACCGAGGATGCGGACGTGTTCCTCGCGCTGCGGGTGTTCGACCCGGAGGGCAAGGAGGTGCTGTTTGTCGGCTCCAACGATCCGCGCGTTCCCGTGGGGCTCGGATGGCTGCGCGCCTCCCATCGCAAGCTCGATGCAGCCCGCAGCACGCCATGGCGTCCTGTGCACAGCCATGACGAAAAGCAGACGCTCACCCCCGGCGTGCCGGTGGAGCTGGATGTGGAGATCTGGCCGACCTCCATCGTGGTACCAAAGGGCTATCGCCTCGCGGTGACGATCAAGGGATGCGACTACGACCATGGCCTGGGCGATGCCGGCGTGGCCAATGCCATGTACCAGATGAAGGGGGTCGGGCCGTTCCTGCACGACATTCCCGAGGATCGCCCGCCCGAGGTGTTCGGCAAGCGCTACAGCCTCCACTTCGAGGCCGGCCGCGAGCCTTATCTGCTTCTTCCGGTCATTCCGGCTGCATGAGCAAAAGGCGGGCGGCCGCCGCCGCCCGCTGTTCCGTCTGCAGGACGGGGCGAGACCATCCACCGGGCGCGATGAAACGCGTCGGCCGCTTCGGATCTGGCGTGGCGGATACCGTTGACAGGGTAATTTAATTCGACTGTATTAAATGCCCTGAGGCGCGTCATCCGCCATGAACGGCGTGCGCCTTGGTCCGGTTGTTTCCGCAGGCGCTTCCGGCGCCCTGTGCCCTGTTCCGAGGATCGCCCGATGTCTGCCCCGTCCCCCCTCGCGTCGGCGCGCCAACGCCCCGCGCCCGGACCTGACTTCTCTCCCCTGACAGCGCTGCTGACGCCACGCTCGGTGGCCATCGTCGGCGCCTCCGGCACACCGGGGAAGATCGGCGCGATCCCGGTCGCCATGCTGCGGGAATACGGTTTTCCCGGGCAGGTCTTTCCGGTCAATCCGAAGGCGCAGGAGATTTCCGGCTACCGTGCGGTGCCGGAGCTTGCCGCAATCGATGCCCCGGTTGATCTTGCCATCGTCGCGATCCCGGCGGCCGGCGTCCTGGAGACGCTGGAGACCTGCGCCAGCCTCGGCACCCGCGCCGCCGTGGTGTTCAGCTCCGGCTTTGCGGAAATCGGCGAGGACGGCGTGGTGGCGCAGGCTGCCATGGCCGATCTGGCGCGCCGCACCGGCATGCGCATCCTCGGCCCCAACACGCTGGGCGTCGCCAACATCAATGCCGGTCTGGTGGCCAGCTTCTGCCCGTTCTTTCGTCCCCGTTTCGCCGCCGGCGGCGCGATCGGCCTCGTCAGCCAGTCGGGCGCGTTCGGCGGCTATGTGGCGAACCTCGCTCAGGATCGCGGGTTGTCCTTCAGTTCCTGGATTACCACGGGAAACGAGGTGGACATCGATGTGGCCGATGGCATCGCCTGCCTCGCGGAGGATCCCGGCACCCGCGTCATTCTCGTCTATATGGAAGGCGCGCGCAGCGGGCCGCGCCTGATCGCGGCGCTGGAGCGGGCGAGAGACGCGGGCAAGCCGGTCGTGGTTCTCAAGGTCGGGCGGACCGAGGTGGGGGCGGAGGCCGCCGCCTCGCACACCGCATCGCTCGCCGGTTCGGATGCCGTCTATGACGCGATCCTCCGGCAATACGGCGCCTACCGGGCGCGCAGCGTCGCGGAGTGGTTTGAGCTGGGCTATGCCTATGCGGTGGGGCGCCCTCCCAAGAATGCGAAGGTGGGGCTCATCACCGTGTCGGGCGGCGTCGGTGTGATGATGGCCGACGAGGCTGTTTCCGGCGGGCTCGATCCCGCACCGCTCGGCCCGACCGCGCAGGAGCGCATCCGCGAGATCGTGCCGTTCGCCGGCACCCGCAACCCGGTGGATGTGACCGGGCAGATGATCGGCGACCTCGGCCGCTTCGCGGAGATGGTTGAGGTGGTGCTGGCCGAGCACGACTACGGCAGCATCATCTGCTTCAATGCCGGTGCGGGGCACACCGATGAAAGCGGCTTCCGCATCCAGAAGGTCTGGCAGGACGTCCGCACGCATCATCCGGACGCCTTCATCGCGGTTTCGGGCGCAGTGACCCCTCCGGTCCGCCGCGCCTATGAGGCCGATGGATGCCTCGTGTTCACGGAACCCGACGCCGCCGTGCGCACTGCCGCCGCCATGGCCCGCAGTCCCGTCGCGGCCGCGCGGGGGACGATGCCGGACCCCATGCCCCGGATGGAGCTCCCCGAAGGCACGCTGGACGAGCGCACCGCCCTGCGCCTGCTGGGGGAGGCGGGCCTGCCCGTTCCCGATGCCCGCGCTGCCCCGGATCCCGATGCGGCTGCGCTCATGGCGGAGGAGATCGGCTTTCCCGTGGTGGTGAAGATCCTGTCCCCCGACATTCTCCACAAGTCCGATATCGGCGGCGTGGCGCTGAACCTGCGCTCCGCCGAGGAGGTTCGGGCCGCCGCCGTGCGGGTGCTGGCCGCAGCCCGAACACACGCTCCCGATGCCCGCATCGAAGGCTGCCTCGTGGCACCGATGCTCGACACGCGGAACGGCGTGGAGACCATTCTCGGCGTGCATGTAGACCCGGTCTTCGGTCCCGTGGTGATGTTCGGGCTCGGCGGGATTTTCGTGGAGGTTCTTCAGGACGTGGCGCTGCGCCTTGCGCCGTTCGGGCTGGAGGAGGCGCATGCCATGATCGGCGAGATCAGGGGTGCCGCCCTTCTGTCAGGTGCCCGCGGGCGCCCGCCGGCGGATGTGGAGGCCCTCGCGCAGGCGCTCTCCGACCTGTCGCGCTTTGCCGCCGCCCATGCGGACCGGCTGGAGAGCCTCGACATCAATCCGTTTCTCGTCCGCCCGCGCGGAGAGGGGGCCATCGCCCTTGATGCCGTGCTCGTGACACGCCGGGGTGACGCATGACAACCGACCCTTTGCCCTCCCTCATGCCGGCCTTGATCTGCCGGGCGCATGGCGATCCGCTCGGGCTGTCGGTCGGTGAGGCGCCGACGCCCCGCCCGAAGGACGGCGAGGTGCTGATCGCGGTGCAGGCGGCGGGGATTTCCTTCGTCGATGTGCTGATGGTGCGCAATCTCCACCAGAACAAGCACGCCGTTCCGTTCTCGCCGGGAATGGAGGTGGTGGGACGGATCGTGGACTGCGGCGCCGATGTCGGGGACCTCGCGGTGGGCATGCGGGTTGCGGCGCTGGTCTATGACGGCGGTCACGCCGGCTTCGCCGTGGCGCGCGCCAGCGAGACCTTTGTCCTGCCGGAGGAATGCGATGCGGTGCGGACGGCGGCGCTGCTGTCCGTGGCCTTGACGGCGGAACTCTCGCTGGTGGAGCGGGCCGGCGTGCGGTCGGGCGAGACGGTTCTTGTGGGCGGAGCGGCCGGCGGGGTGGGCATCTGTGCCCTTCAGCTTGCCCGCTGGCATGGCGCCCATGTGGTCGCGGCCGCCAGCGACGAGGCGCGCTGCGCCTTTGCGCTGAAGGCAGGCGCCCATGCTGCCTTGATCTATGGCACCGACTTCAAGGAGCGGTTCCGGGCCCTCGGCCGCGAGGCGGCGGATGTGGTGATCGACCCGGTGGGCGGCGTGTTTGCCGAACCGGCGGCCAATCTGCTGGACTGGGGCGGGCGGTATGTGATCGTCGGATTTGCCGGCGGGGAGATCCCCACCTTTGCCGCCAACCGCCTTCTGGTGAAGAACCGGGCGGTGCTCGGCATGGTGCTGGGGCATTATCGCTGGCGCGACCAGGACGGCTTGCGGCGCGCTGCCGCCAGTGTCTTGCGGGCGCTGGCGGAGAGAGCGCTGGACAGTCCGATCGAGGTGGTCGATGGCCTCGCCGCCGTCCCGGCCGTGCTCGCGCGCATCGCCGACCGGCGCATGATCGGCAAGGCCGTGGTGACGCTATGAACGCGGTTCCCGAGCCGGTCCTTGTCTCACAGCGTGGCAGCGTCCGCATCCTCACCCTCAATGCCCCGGAGCGACGCAATGCGCTCAGCGGTCCGCTGCGCGAGGCGTTGCACGATCATCTCGCCGCCGCCATGGCGGACGGGAGCGTCCGCGCCGTCCTGATCACCGGGGCGGGTGGCACCTTCTGCGCCGGCGGCGACATCGCCGCCATGGAGCCGGGGGCGGCCATGGCGGGGCGGGCCCGTGTGGAGCGGCTTCAGCGCATCACGCGCCTGCTGGTGGCCGGGCCGAAACCTGTGATCGCGGCGGTCGAAGGCCACGCGGCAGGTGCCGGGCTGGGGCTGGCGGCGGCCTGCGACGTGGTGGTGGCGGCGCGCACCGCCACCTTCACCAGCGCGTTCGGGCGCATCGGCCTGATGCCGGACATGGGCGCCCTCTGGACGCTGCCCTGGCGCATCGGGCTCGGCGCCACCCGGCGGCTGGTGTTTTGCGGGGAGAGCCTGGACGGGCTGGAGGCCGTGCGCATCGGGCTTGCGGACTATGCCTGCGAGGCGGGTTGCGCCCTGGAGGCAGCGCTTGCCGGCGCAACCGCCATGGCCGAGGGGCCGACCGCTGCGTTCGGCATGGCGAAGGCCATGCTGGCGCGCCATCCCGTGGCGCTGGATGCCTTCCTGAAGTCGGAAGCGGACGGGCAGGGCCTGCTGTTCGCGACACAGGATTTCGCGGAGGGGCGCTCCGCCTTCCTGGAAAAGCGCCCCCCGGTCTTTACCGGCGGCTGACGGGCGGCTTCAGGCCGCCCGCTGCCCTGCTTCCCGCAGCAGCCTGCGTGCAATGTTGATCTGCTGGATCTGCGAGGTGCCCTCGAAGATGCGGAACAGGCGCACATCCCGATACAGCCGGGCCACGGCGCGCTCTTCCAGATAACCCTGTCCACCGAGCATCTGCACCACCCGGTCGGCCACGCGGGAGACCATCTCGCTGGCGAACAGCTTGGCGCAGGCGATCTCCCCGTGGGGGATTGGCCCGCGGTCGAACTGGCGGGCGCATTCGAGCACCAGCGCGCGGGCCGCGCTGATTTCGGACTGGCTCTCTCCCAGCAGCACCTGGAGCGCCTGGAATTCTCCGATCAGGCTGCCGAACTGCCGCCGCCGGGTGAGATAATCCAGCGCCTCGTCCATCAGCCGAAGCGCCTGCCCGACGCAGGTGGCCGCCACATGGGTGCGAGCATGATTGATGCCGCGCAGCGCCAGCTTCAGCCCGTTGCCTTCCTTGGACCCGAGGAGGGCGCCCTTCGGCACGCGGCAGGCGTCCAGATGCACCTCGCCCACATGGGAGCCGCGCTGGCCCATCATCCGGCTGTGCGGGGGGGTGGTGAGGCCGGGGGTGCCGCGCTCCACGAGAAAGCAGGAAAGCCCCTCGCCGCCGCTGTCTGGCGCGCCGGTGCGCGCGACCACCAGAAACAGATCGGCATCCGGCGCATTGGTGATGTAGCGCTTGACCCCGGAGATCACATAGTCCGCCCCATCCCGGACCGCGCGGGTGGCCACTGCTCCGGCATCGCTGCCGGCGGCTTCCTCGGTCAGGCAGAAGGCGCCCGTGACCCTGCCGGCCGCCATGGCCGGCAGGTAAAGCTGCTGCTGCGCAGGGGTGCCATAGTCGAGGATCACCTGCGACGTCAGCCCGATGGTGGTGGAGAAGCGCGAGCGATAGACGGCGGAGGCCTGGGTGAACTCCATGGTCAGCAGCACCTGCTGCTCCATATTCCATCCGAGCCCGCCGAACTGCGGGGGAAGCGAGATGCCGAACAGGCCGAGCTCCCGCATGGCCGCGACGATTTCCTCCGGTATGGCGTCCTCCGCCTCGACGCGCTCCTCCGCAGGGCGGAGGACGTCGCGCGAGAAGGCGCGGACTCTCGCGAGATAGGCGGAAAAAGCGTCTTCCACGCGGGAATCCGAGCCGTGCATGTCACTGGACCTTGATGTTGGCTTGCTTGATCACGTCAGCCCAGGTGTCACGGTCCTTCTGCATGAAGGCCGCCAGATCCTGCGGCGAACCGGACATGATGGTGACACCCATGGGCTTCAGGCGTGCAATGGTTTCGGGCTGGGCAAGACCCGCACGCAGGGCGGTGCTGAGGCAGGTGATGGTCTTGTCTGGCGTGCCGGCGGGCGCGAGCACGGCGAGGTAATTGACCACGTTGAAGCCGGGGCTGACGGTCTCCGCCACGGTGGGCACATTGGGCAGATCGGCGGACCGCGCCGTGCCTGTGATGGCAAGCGCCTTCAGGCGGCCATCCTTCACCAGCGGCATCGCCAGCGTCATGGTGAGGGCCATCATCTGCACGCGGTTGGCAAGCAGGTCCTGAACCGCCTGCGGCTGGCCCTGATAGGGCACATGGAGCATGTCGAGGCCGGTCTTGGCCTTCAGCATCTCCACCGCGAGATGGGGCGAGGAGCCGGCGCCGGCGGACCCGAACGCGATCTTGCCCGGATTGGCCTTCGCGTAGGCGACGAACTCCTGGATGGTGTTAGCCGGGAAGTCCGCCGGGACCACGATGAGATTGGGGACGATGCCCACCATTCCCACCGGCGCGAAGCTCTTCAGCGCATCGAAGGAAAGCTTGTCGTAGAGGCTCGGATTGATGGTGTGGGCGGCGCTCGCCATGATCAGCGTGCGGCCGTCGGGCGTCGCCCGCGCCACCGCGCCGGTGCCGATGTTGCTGGCCGCGCCGGGCTTGTTCTCTACGATCACATTCTGCCCGATCCGCCCGCGCAGGTCGTCCGCAACCACGCGTGCGATCAGATCGACCACCCCGCCCGGTGCATACGGCACCACCAGGGTCACCATCTCCGTGGTGCAGGCCTCCGCGGCTTTCGCCGTCTGCGGCAGTGCGATACTCATAGCCAGAGCTGCGGCGAGGCCTGCGCCGCGAAATGCCGTTCGCACGAACTCCAAGTTTGCCCGCATGATCGTGTCCTTCCCGCTCTGTGTTTTTCGCGACGGCCCTTGTTGTCGGCGGACCGGCTGTCGAAAAATTAATTCATGTGATTTAATTTCTCAACCCCTTCCTTCGGCGGCGCATCGCCCATGCCCGGTGCGCCGCGCCGGGCGCGTATGACGATGGACAAGACTCCCGTTCGCCGTGGCCGTCCCCCCGGATCGGGGCGCTCTCGTCCCGCCGTGCGGCCCGAGGAGGGTGGAAGCGAGGCGGATCGCAGCACGCGTGACCAGTTGCTTGAGGTTGCCGAGCGCCTGTTCGCCCGTAACGGCATCGACGGCACGTCCATGCGGGAGATCAACCGCGCGGCGGACCAGCAGAATGCGTCCGCGATCCACTATTATTTCGGGTCGAAGGAGGCGCTGGTCACGGCCATTCTGGACAGGCGGATGTCGGCGGTGAACACGGCCCGGCTCGCGCTGATCGAGACATCTGGGCCATTGCCAAGGACCGCAATGACGAAAGCCTGTCGCGGGTGGTGACGCTGCTGCACCGCATCCTGCCGCATCTGCCACGCCGGCTGGTGCGCGACCGGGTGTCCATCTCGCTTCGGCAGGCGATCTATGCGCTGGCGGACTGGGAGCGGGACGTGTCCGCCGGACGCCGCAACATCGATCTGGACCGCGAGGGCTTCATCGCCAATCTGGTGGATATGACCGAGGGCGCGCTCGCCGCCCCCATGTCCGCACAGGTGCGCGCGCTTTCCGAGATGCCGCCTGTGGCGGCACCTGCCCGCTCGCCGGGGGAAGGGGAATAGTTGCGCCGCGCGCCTCTCACATAGCCACGGGCTCCATGGGTTGAAGCAATCCCATGGAGCCAGCCTTCGGTTGGCGTGGAGCCGCCGTCAGGCGGAGCGGGTCGCGCGCTGTTCGCCCTGCGCCGCCGCCGGGGCGCAAGCGGCATGGTAGGACATGTAGGAGCGCTGGATCACGATCTGGTCGGCGATGTATTTGGCATCGTGCCAGACACCCCAGATGAAGCTGGACCCGCGCCGCGACTGCCAGGGCAGGCCGAGGAAATAGATGCCCGGCTCGCTGGACACGCCGCGCTGGTGACGCGGGCGGCCGTTGGCGTCGAAGGCATCGACCTCCATCCAGCCATAGTCCGAGACAAAGCCGGTGGCCCAGATGATGGTGCCGACGCCTGCGGCGTCAAGGTCGAGCACTGCAAGCGGATCGGCGATGCAGGGCGCGTCGGGCACGCGGGCGCGGGCCTCCGGCTCCTCCGGCAGGTCGAGACCGTTGCGCGCCACATAGGCGTCGGCCTCGTCCAGCAAGGCGCGGTAATTGGCGTCGCCCTTGTCGAGATTGTCCACAAGGTCCGGCGCGAAGCGCAGCACGCCCTTGTCGTAGCCGTCCGTCCGGCCCACCAGCACCATGCCCTCGCCGGCAAGGCGGCGGAAGTCGATGGTGTGACCACCGCGCGCCCCGCTCACCGCGATGGTCACGTGCTCCTTGCCCGGCTCCTGCGCGGCCGCATCCCACTTGCCGAGCACGCCGAGCCACCAGACGAAGTCGCGGCCGCGATAGGACCGGGGCGGGCGATCATGGGGGCCGACGGAGAGATAGACCGTGCGGCCGGCACGCATCAGCTCTTCGGCGATCTGCACGCCCGAGGAGCCCGCGCCCACCACCAGCACGGCGCCGGCCGGCAACTGGCCGGGATTGCGATAGGCGGTCGAATGCATCTGGCGCACCGGCGCCTGCATGGGCACGAGGTCCGGAATGCTCGGGCGCTGGAACGGTCCGGTCGCGGCCACAACGCGCCGCGCCTCGATCACGCCCAGCGAGGTCTCGACGCGGAAGCCGGGACGCCCGTCAAGCCGTGCCACCTTCAGCACCTCGACGCCGCAGCGAACCGGCGCGGCGATCTTCTGTGCGAAGGCGACGAAATAGTCCGCCACGGTTTCCTTGTGGGGAAAGTCGTCCGGGCCGACGCTGCCGTCCACGTCGCCGAAATCGAGATCGGGAAAGCGGTCATGCCAGGCGGGACCGTTCGCCACCAGTGAATCCCACCGCTCGGAGCGCCAGCGCTCGGCGATGCGGGAGCGTTCGAGCACCAGATGGGGCACACCGGCGTTCCGCAGATGCGCGCTCATGGCAAGGCCGGCCTGACCGGCGCCGATGACCAGCGTATCAATCGTTTCCACTGACATGTCAGTTCTCTCCGGCTTTGCGTGTGCCGTCGGCAGGATCATGAGGGCGTGAGGGCGCACGGCATCGAACCACCGGGCCGGACGGCCGGGCGAAGGCACCACGGCGAGCCGCGCGTCGTCTTCTGGAACAGAGGAGATGGCGTGCCGCTTGGGCACGCCATCTTCAGGTCACTGGCGGATGGTCCAGGCGCCGTCCTTGACTTCGCGCAACTCAAGAACGACCTCGCGCTTGGTCTGGCCGTTCTCGTCGAAGCTGGTGCGGCCCATGGCGCCGTCATACTCAATGGCGCGGATGGCCTTGGCGATGGCGGCCTTGTCGGTGGTACCGGCGGTCTTCAGCGCCGCGATGATGATGTTCGCCGCGTCATAGGCGTTCTTCGTGTAGGAGCCGATCGGCTCCGCGAAGTTGGCGCCCTTGTAGGCGGTCATCATGGCGTCGAGCTTCGGATTGCCGACCTCCTTGGCGATGCCGACGATGGTGCCGCTCGCCGCAGGGCCGGCGATCTTGATGAATTCCTGATCGTAGAAGCCGTCCACGCCGATCATGGGCTGGGTCATGCCGAGCTGCGCCATCTGCTGGCGGACAAGGCCCGCTTCCGCAATCACGCCGCCGAAATAGATCGCATCGGGGTTGGCCGCCTTGATCTTGGTGAGCAGGGCGCGGAAGTCCGTGGTGCCGACCGGGGCGCTCTCCGCCGCGACGATGCTGCCGCCGTCCGCCTCGAAGAACTTCCTGAAATTGTCGAGATTTGCCGCGCCGTAGTCGCTGGTGTCGGAGACGATGGCGATGCGCTTGCCCACATTGGCCACCGCCCACTTGGCCAGCGGCGCATTGGTGTTCACCAGCGTGGTGACGACACGCGACACCATCGGATTGTTCTTCTCGGTGATTTTCGGGCTGATGGCGCCCCAGACCACGAACGGAACGCCGGCGCGGCTGAACACCGGAATGGTGGCGAGCGCCACGCCGCTGTTCCAGTGGCCGGTGGCGGCCACAACCTTGGAATCGTTGGTGAGCTTCAGGGCCGCGGACACGCCGGTCTGTGGGTTGGCGGCATCGTCAAGGATGACGGGTTCGATCTTGAACGGCAGGCCGGCGGCATTGGCCTGGTCCACCGCGAGCTGGAAGCCGTTGCGCGCGGCGATGCCCTGCTGGGCGTTTCCGCCGCTCAGCGGGCCGATGAAGCCGATCTTGACGGTTTCCTGCGCGTGAAGCGGGGCGGAAAAGCCCATGAGCGCGGTCGCGGCCAGCGCGATCGCACCGAAGGACAGGCGGCGGCGGGACAGCGCGCCGGGCGCCCTGAAGATGGAGGCCATGATGTTCTTCTCCTCTGGAAACGGCCGGTGGGCGGGCCTTGGACAGAAATGTTGGACGGCACGGCCTCTCCCACGCCGGTGAAGTGTGACCGCAGGGCGGGCGGAAGGAAAATCGGAACTTTTGAAGCCTTGGCATCCGGTTTTCCGAACCAAGGGTTTCGACGGCGCTGTTAACGCCCGCCAGAGAGCCGGCGGCGGGCGCCTCTTCAAAACATCGGACCTTGTGGTTTGGAAAAAACTATTCTGATCTGGCGTTGCTTTAGTGCAGATTTGATCCAGCGCATGGACGGGAGGATGGGTTCGTATCCACGCCCTCCGGTGCCCCTCCGAATGATGCAAGCGTGCCGTCGCGCTTCAAGAACAGAGCCGCCAAGGGAGCGACCATGGACGAAATCGTCTTCCAGCAGATCGTCAACTGGATCACCCTTGGAAGCATCTATGCCCTGATCGCGCTGGGGTTCAGCCTTCTGTTCGGGGTGCTGAACATCATCCATTTCTCCCATGGCGACGTGTCCCTGCTGGCGCCGTTCTTCGCCCTCGCCGTGGTGGCGGCCCTCGGGAGCGCGCTCGGGGATGCAGCCTCGCCCGCCCTGTTCCTGCTGGCGCTGGCCATCGCGATTGCCATTACCGGCATTGTGGGAGTGCTGCTCGACATCGTGGTCATCCAGCGCTTCCGCAAGGCGCCGGCCATGATGGCGCTGGTGGCAACGGTGGCCCTTGGCATCGTGCTGCGGGAACTGATCCGTCACGTTTTTCCCAATGGCAGCAATCCCCACGCCTTTCCGCGCCTCGTGTCCGGAGACGTGACGCTGGGTGCCTTCAGCGTGCCGGTGTTCAGCCTGATGGTGGTCGCGGTCTCGGTGGTGTGCGTGTGCGCGCTGTTCCTTATGCTTAACAGCACCCGCCTCGGCCTGCACATCAAGGCGGTGTCGCAGGACCGCGACGCGGCGCGGCTGATGGCCATAGATCCCGGCCGCATCTTCCGCGCCACCTTCTTCGTCTCGTCCGCCATCGGCGCCATCGGCGGCCTGTTCTTCTCCAGCTATGCCGGCATGGCGCGGTTTGATTTCAGCGTGGATGTGGGTCTCATCGGCTTTTCGGCGGCGGTGGTGGGCGGGCTCGGCTCCATGCCGGGCGCCATCATCGGCAGCCTTCTGATCGCCGGGCTCGACACGCTGGTCCAGGCGGTGGTGCCGAACGGCGCCTCCTACCGCCTCGTCTTCGTCTTCCTTCTGGTCATCGCGGTTCTGGTCTTCCGCCCGGCGGGCCTGATGGGTCGCACCCTCGTGGAGAAAGTGTGATGACGGACAGCCTTGCCGTGCCGCGCACCGCCTCCGCCCGCCTTGGCGCCGTCGCAACGGTGGTGACGGTGGAACTCCTTGGCGCACTCTATCTGCGCCAGTTTCTGCTCACCGATGACTGGCGGCTGGTGATCGGCCTGCTCGCCGTGTTCGCGGGCGCTATGGTCCTTATGGAGCGGCGCCCGACGCTGGAGGCCCGCATCGAGGGGGCTTTTGCCGTCCAGTCCCGCCTCGCCATGCTGCTCGGCATCGTCATCGTTCTGGCGTTTCCCTTCGTGCTGGAGGGCAACACCTATGCGCTGCATCTGTGCGTGATTTCCATGCTCTATGCGGTGCTTGCGCTGGCGCTCAATTTCCAGCTCGGCAGCGCCAACATCCCGAACTTCGCCACCGGCGCCTCCTATGGCATCGGCGCCTATGCCTCGGCGCTGCTGGCCCTGAATTTCGGTGTCAGCTTCTGGCTGGCCCTGCCGGCGGCAGCCATCGTGGCGACCATCTTCGGCTTCCTGCTCGGCATCCCCTCCATGCGGACGCGCGACAGCTATCTCGCCCTCGTCACAATCGCCTTCGGGGTGGTGATCCACCAGTTGCTCAACAATCTGGAATTCACCGGCGGCCCCAACGGCCTCGTGGGAATCCCGGTGCCGGAACTGTTCGGCCACGCGTTCAGCGATCCGCTGGTCATCCTCGGTCACTCGCTGCCGCCGCAGGCGAACTTCTATTATCTCTCCGCGCTGCTGGTGCTGGTCTCCACGATTCCCGCGTGGGGCTTGCCTGGAACGCGCTGCGGGCGGATGAGCTTGCGGCCCGCTGCCAGGGCATCAACGTCACCTGGTACAAGGTGCTGGCCTTCGCGGTGGACGCCTTCCTCGCCGGCTTTGCGGGCACCATCTACGCCTTCTATGTGGGCTTCATCTCGCCCGACAATTTCACCTTCCTCGTCTCCGTGACCATCATGACCATGGTGATTGCGGGCGGCATGGACAACATTCTCGGCGTCATCGTCGGGGCATTCCTGCTCACCCTGCTGCCGGAAAAGCTGCGTGCGTTTTCGGACTATCGCATCCTGTTCTTCGGCATCACCGTGATCGCCTTCCTCATGATCCGCCCGCAGGGGCTCTTTCCCCAGCGCCTCCGGCGCTACGGAGACTGATCCATGGGCTTTGACCCTTCCTCCCCCATCGTCCTTGAGGGCGAGAACCTCACCATGCGCTTCGGCGGCATCGTCGCCATGGCGCAGGTGGAGTTCAAGCTGCGGCGCGGCGAGATCCTCGGCATTATCGGCCCCAACGGGGCCGGCAAGTCCACGCTGCTGAACATCATCACCGGCATCTACATTCCCTCATCGGGCGAGGTGCGGCTCGACGGACAGCGGCTGAACGGCGTGCCGACCCACCGCATCGTCGCGCGCGGCATCGCCCGGACTTTCCAGTCCAGCCGCCTGTTCAGCGACCTTAGCGTGCTGGACAATGTGGTGATCGGCCGACACACCCACACGAAGAGTGGCGTGTTCGACGCCATCTTCCGGCGTGGCAAGGCCAAGGCGGAGCTGGATGCCTCGGCCCTCCACGCGGAAGGCCTGCTCAAGAGCGTGTCGCGCGGCCTCTACGAACAGCGCCACCGCCCCGCCGGGGAACTGGCGCAGGCGGATCGCCGCCGCCTGGAGATTGCCCGCGCGCTCGCCACCGACCCGAAGGTGCTGCTGCTGGACGAGCCGTCCTCCGGCATGGACGACGCCGACACCGACGCGCTGATGGACGATATCCGTGCCGTCTGCGCGGAGCGGCCCGATCTCGCGCTCATGATCATCGAGCACGACATGCGCCTCGTCGCGAGCCTGCCGCACCGGGTGATGGTGCTGGATTACGGCCAGAAGCTCGCGGACGGGCCTTATGAGGAGATCCGCAAGATCCCGCGGGTGCAGGAAGCCTATCTCGGACGCAAGGCGGGGCAGCATGCTGGAGCTTGAGAAGGTCGATACCAATTACGGCGTCGTTGCCATGCTGCGGGATGTCTCCTTCAGCGTAAAGGAAGGCGAACTCGTCTGCATTCTCGGCCCCAACGGCGCCGGAAAGACCACGACCTTTCGCGCCATTTCCGGCCTGCTGCCGCTGAGCGCCGGCAAGGTTCGCATCATGGGGCAGGACCTGTCCGCCCTGCGCACGGAATCCCTGAGTGCGCTCGGCATCGGCTTCGTGCCCGAGGGGCGGCGCCTGTTCGCGGACATCAGCGTGCGCGACAATATCCGCCTGGGCTTTGAAGCCCAGAAGGGCGAAGGACGCTTCGCTGACCGGCTGGACCAGATGCTGGACCTGTTCCCCCGCGTCCGCGAGCGCATCAACCAGCGCGCCGGCACGCTTTCGGGTGGGGAGCAGGCCATGGTCGCGCTCGCCCGGGCCCTGATCGGCGCGCCGAAGCTGGTCATCATGGACGAGCCCTCGCTCGGCCTCTCGCCCAAGCTGATCGACGAATATTTCGACACGGTTGCGGAGATCAACCGGCGCGGCACGACCGTGCTGCTCATCGAGCAGAATGCAGAAACGGCGCTTTCCATCGCCCATCGCGGCATCATGCTGGTGAAGGGCCGGGTGGTCGCCTCGGGGGACGCCGCGACGCTGCTCGGCAGCGACGCCGTGCGCCATCTCTACCTATGACGACGCTCGAAATTCTCGAACGGCTGATCGCCTTTCCGACGGTAAGCCGTGATCCCAATCGCGATCTGATCGCTTTCGTGCAGGACTTTCTCCGGCAGCGCGGCGTCACCTGCGAGATCGTCGGCACGCAGGATGGCCGGAAGGCCAACCTGTTCGCCACCATCGGCCCCACCGACCGGCCGGGCATCCTGCTCTCCGGCCATACCGATGTTGTGCCGGTGGACGGGCAGGCCTGGAGCACGGATCCCTTCCGCCTGCGCATTGCGGACGGGCGCGCCTATGGGCGCGGGGCGGCGGACATGAAGGGCTTCCTCGCCGCAGCCCTTGCGCTGGCCGGCGAGGCGGCCGGCCGCACCCTTGCGACACCGCTGCATCTCGCGTTCAGCCATGACGAGGAGGTGGGCTGCGTCGGCGTCCGCAGCCTCATCGACCGGCTCGCCACGGCCCCGGTGCGGCCGCGCATGTGTCTTATCGGCGAGCCGACATCCATGCGGGTGGCCACCGGCCACAAGGGCAAGCTCGCCGCGCGCGCCACCTGCTGCGGGCTTGAAGGGCATTCGGCCCTTGCGCCCAAGGCCCTGAACGCCATCCATCTCGCCTGCGATTTCGTGGGCGTGTTGCGGGATCAACAGGATCGCATCGCGGCAACGGGCGCGCGGGACGGCGATTACGACATTCCCTACACCACCCTCCATGCCGGGCTGATCGCGGGCGGCACCGCCCTCAACATCGTGCCCAACCGCTGTACAGTGGATTTCGAGATCCGCAACATCGCGCAGGACGATGCCTCGGCCCTCCTGAACCGGCTGATGGATGAGGCGGCGACCCTTGTGGCCCGCCGCAAGCCGGTGTTTCCGGCAGCGGACATCACGGTGGAGGTGGTGAACGCCTATCCCGGTCTCGCGACGCCGCCCGATGCGGAAGTGGTGGCCTTCGCGCAGTCACTCGTGGAGGACACGTCCACCTTCAAGGTCGCCTTTGGCACGGAGGGCGGGCTGTTCGATACGCGCCTCTCCATCCCCACCGTCATCTGCGGCCCGGGCTCCATGGACCAGGGCCACAAGCCCGACGAGTTCATTGCGCTCGACCAGCTCGACGCCTGCGACCGGATGATGACCCGCCTGCTGCACCGCCTTGCTGCTTAGGTTTTGCCGAAGCAGCATCACCGAAACCCGTATTTCCCTTGCGCCCTTCGCCGCGACAGGATCGGCGGGCCGCAAGGCTCACCCGGAAGAGACAAGCTCATGATCCATCGGCGCATCCGCCCCTTCAACACCGCCAAGACCTATCCCGAGCAGCGCCTCGACAATGACCTTGCCCAGGCCGTGGTGGCGCGCGGCGCCACCATCTTCCTGCGCGGCCAGTGCCCGCAGGATCTGGACACGGCCGAGGATGTCGGCATCGGCGATCCCGTCGCCCAGACCCACAAGGTCATGCAGAACATCCGCCAGCTCGTGGAAGAGTCCGGCGGCACCATGGAGCATGTCTGCAAGCTCGTGGTTTATCTGACCGATGTCCGCCACCGCGAGGCGGTGTATCGCACCATGGGCGAGTATATTCGCGGCGTGCATCCGGTCTGCACCGGGCTCGTGGTGGTGGCGCTGGCGCGCCCCTCCTGGCTGGTGGAAATCGACGCCACCGCAGTCATCCCGGATTGAGGACAGGACCATGACCTTCTCCATCGCCGCGCGCTGCGCGCGCACCGGGCGTTTCGGCGTTGCCATCTCGTCCTCCTCGCCCGCGGTCGCGGCGCGATGCGCCCATGTGCGGGCGGGGGTGGGGGCGGTCTGTTCGCAGAATGTCACCGATCCGCGCCTCGGCCCTGCCGCGCTCGACCTCATGGCGCTCGGCGCCTCGGCCTCCGGCGCGGTGGAGGCCCTGGCGGGCTCGCGGGCCTTCATGGCGTTCCGTCAGGTGACGGCGGTGGACGCGAAAGGCCGCGTCGCGGTGTTTTCAGGAGAGAAGGCGCTGGGCATCGTCGCCGTGGCCGAAGGCCGGGACTGTGTTGCCGCCGGCAACCTGCTCGCCACCGACCGCGTTCCCGCCGCCATGGTGGCGGCGTTCGAGGAGACGGACGGCGATCTCGGCGATCGTCTCATTGCCGCCCTCACCGCCGGATTGCGCGAGGGAGGCGAGGCGGGGCCGGTCCATTCCGCAGGCCTGCTGATGGCCGGCGAGGAGGCCTGGCCCGTTGCCGACCTGCGGGTGGACTGGGATGAGACGCGCCCCATCGCGGCTCTGGCCGATCTCTGGCTCATGTGGAAGCCGCAGATGGAAGCCTATGTGCAGCGCGCCCTGATGCCGGAAGCGGCTCCCAGCTTCGGCGTTCCCGGCGACGACTGAGGTCCGCGCCGCCGCCGCCGGGCATGTGCGGGCGTGCGGCCGGTTTGCCCGCTCTCGCATGGCGGCCCGGAACAGGCTATGGAACCGCCATGCGCTATACGTTGAGGCAGCTCGAATATTTCATCGCCGCGGGCGAGACGGGCTCGATCACCCTCGCCTCCGAGCGCATCAGCATTTCCCAGCCGTCCATCTCCACCGCCATCAGCCATCTGGAGCAGGAGCTGGGGGTCCAGCTGTTCGTGCGCCATCACGCGCAGGGCCTGTCCCTCACGCCCGTGGGGCGCAAGCTGCTGGCGGAGGCGAAGCACCTCGTCGAGCAGGCGGAGGGGGAGGCAACGGACCAGGTGCGCGGCCAGCTTTCGGTGGGCTGCATGGTGACGCTGGCGCCCATGATCCTGCCGGAACTCTCCCACGGCTTCACCACCGCCTATCCGGGGGCGCAGATCCGCCACGTCGAAGCCAACCAGGAGCGGCTGCTGGACGGATTGCGGCGCGCGGAAATCGACATCGCCGTCACCTATGACCTCCAGATCCCGGCCGGGATCGCCTTCACGCCGCTCGCCAGCCTGCCGCCTCATGTGGTGGTCAGCGAGGCCCACCCCTTTGCCGGGATGTCGGCGCTCAGCCTCAAGGATCTCGCTGACGAGCCCTTGATATTGCTCGATCTTCCCATCTCGTCGGAATATTTCCTGGCGCTGTTCCTCCAGGAGGGCATCCAGCCGCGCATTCATTCGCGCTCGGCCTATCAGGAAGTTGTGCGGACCATGGTGGCGAATGGCTATGGCTATACGCTCGCCAATGTCCGGCCCCGCTCGGATCTTGCCCTCGATGGGCGCCGTGTGGTGCGGGTGCGCCTGTCAGGCGAGCATCGGGCGATGGTGGTTGGAACCGCCACCGTCAGCCAGTTCAAGAAATCCCGGCTGCTTCAGAGCTTTGAAGCCCACTGCCGGTCGTTCATCTCGGATGCCTATATCCCGGGAATGGTCGCCCCCGCCATCGACCGCCGCACCCGCAGGGAGTGAGACGGTCTGGGGCCGTCCGATGGTCATGAGCCACAGCTTCCGGGGCAGAAATGATGACGCCCGCCCCAAGGCGAGGTGCCAAGGGGTGGGCGCGAGATCACTTGACGTCGTGTAGCGTTCGTCACATGGGTCGCGCGTGGGTGCCATCGATGCTGGCGCGCGGCGGCAGGGGAGCGGTCTCGTCGAACTTGGTCCAGCCTTCGTTCTGATACTCGCCGCGACGGCCCGTGAGATCGACCGAGCGGTTCTGGTCAAGCACGGCCTGCAGGCGGGGAGCGTCGGCATCATCCACGCGCGCTGTCACGAGCGTGCCGCCGCGCCGGACACCTTCGGCATAGACGTGGGCGTCTTCCTCGGACACGCCGGCTTCGGTCAGCGCGCCGACAATGCCGCCGGCTGCGCCGCCCGCAAGGGCGCCGACCGCTGCACCGGCCGCCGTGGCCACCAGCCAACCGGCAGCGACCACCGGGCCGACGCCGGGAATGGCCATGATGCCAAGGCCGGTCAGAAGGCCGCCAGCGCCGCCGAGCGCGGCACCGATGCCAGCGCCGATGCCGGCATCAGCCGCGACCTCGTTTTTGTCGGCATGCGTATCCTTCTGAAGATCATCAGCGTTTCCGGCGACGATGCTGATCTCGGAGCGGGGCACATTGGCCGCCTCCAGTGCATGCACAGCAGTGGTGGCGTCGTCATAACGGTCAAAAAGGGCTGATACGGTCGTGGTCATGATGTTCTCCTGAAACTGGGGGGTCACTTGCTGGCGACGTTGCCCTGGAAATCGAGCATCACGGTCGCCGGCATCCCGGACTTGGTGGCGGTTGCCTGCCAGATGCCGTTGGCATCCTTCTTGAGGCCGGTGACGGCGGTAAACCCAGCCTTTTCAATGCGTTCCTTGGCCTGGGCCTCGGTCAGGCCCACC
>NCCY01000020.1:0-830 GCA_002279855.1 Rhizobiales bacterium 12-68-15 | reverse complement strand
TCGGTGAAACTGTTGGCGCCGGCCACCGGGGCGGCGGGGTTGGTCTCTTTCGGGGCGACGGCGGGGGTAGAGGAGGCCTGGGCCAAAGCAGTGCCGCTGGTGGCGGCGAGCAGAAGGGCGGCGAAGGTCAGGTGTTTCATCTGGCGTTCCTTTGTTGGTTCAGATTTTTAAAATAAAATTTGCAAAAGAAATAATATTAGACCTGATTAATATCAGAAATAATTTTCGGATTTTAGTGATTGAAGCGAACGGTAGATAACGAAACCGGCGGCCATGAAGTTCCCTAAAAAGGAAATATGGTCGTTCGATCGGAGATTTATTTTCAGGTGCCGTGTTTTCCGCGGGAGGGCAGGGGGCCAGACGGTGACAAATGGGCCGTGGAAGGCCCTTGCAAACCACCCGTCCGCTATCATATGCCATCCACAGGGATGGTTTCTGGATGGCCGTCGGATGGAGGAAAGCATGAATATGGCGCAGGTGAACCCGCTGCCCATCCGCGTGAAACCGGTTGAGAGCGAGAAGATCACCGTGAATCTCGGCCACGTCGATCTCGGTCAGATCGATCTTCTCGTGGATGAGCGGTTCTATTCCAACCGGACGGACTTCATCCGCACCGCCATCCGGAACCAGCTTGAGCGTCACAATGATGCGGTGAAGCGGGCCGTGGAGGTGCGGCGTCTCGAACTCGGGCTGCGCCATTACCGCAGGTCCGATCTGGAGGCGGCGCGGGCGGCAGGGCAGACCCTGCACATTCAGGTGCTGGGCCTTGCCGTGATCGACCCGGACGTGTCCCCGGACCTTGCCCGCGAGACCATCTCGTCCATTCGCGT
>NCCY01000293.1 GCA_002279855.1 Rhizobiales bacterium 12-68-15 | reverse complement strand
GTGCTGCTGGATGTCTGCTGCTTCCTGAAGGGGCTGGAGAGCGTGGAGCAGGAGCGGGGCTGGCCTGCCCGCACCGGAAAGGTGGTGCTCGGCCTCGGGCTCGACCGCCTCGCCGCCCATTATCGCCTCTCGGCGGAAGCCCGCGGCGCCGCGCGCGCGCCCCTGCGCGGATGGCGTGCCGGCCCAACGCCGGACGCGAATGAGGGGGAGTGACCGCAGGGGGAGTGACGGCGCGGTTCGGGCGCGCGATGATAAGTCCAGCGCATCGGCGGGGCGGGGGCGCCCCGTCGATTCCGCACACGGCCCCTCAGGGGCCGTTCCGCAACGGGGGCACCTTGATGAACGCGTATCTCGACGCCATGCGCCACTATGCGACCTTCACCGGCCGCACCAGCCGCGCAGGCTTCTGGCTCTATATTCTCTTCTACATCATTATCGTCATGATCGCGGGCGTGCTCGACATGATGCTGTTCGGCGATCATTACGAAAATGGCGGACCGATCGCCGGCATCGTCGGCCTCGTGCATCTGGTGCCCGGCCTTGCCATCGGCGTGCGCCGCCTGCACGACATCGACCGCACCGGCTGGTGGCTGCTGCTGAGCTTCACCGGTATCGGGCTGATCGTGCTGCTGATCTTCAACATCCTGTCCGGCACGCCGGGACCCAACCGCTATGGCCCCGACCCGCGCAGCTATGTGGGATGAGCCGGCGGCGCCATGAGGCGCCTGACAAGACGCCCCGGCCGGCGCGCTGCCGGTCGGGGCGTCAGCCTTTCAGCGCGAGGGCGTGGTCGAGATGCGTCTGCAGCAGGGGCACATACCGCTCCGCAAAGGCGCGCAGCGCCGTCTGGTCGCCGTCACTCGCATAGGCAGTGAAGATGCCGACCGCCGCACGATGCGCCTGAATCTGGGTCTCGACATAAAGCCGGTCGAAGCCGGCGCCTTTCGGTTCCGCCGTGAGGCGGTCCATCAGGGTCTGCCGCGTCGGCGTGAGCTGGCCCGGCAAGGTGAACTCGCCCCGCGCCTGCCCCGTGGCGGCCTTGAGGTCCGCCGCCATGGCCTGATGGTCCTTGATCATCTCGTCGGCAAAGGCGCGGATGGCACTGGACGTGCTCTTGTCGCGTGCCAGCTTTGCCGCTTCGATTTCGAACAGTCCGCTGGTGCCCGCCTGTTCCACGAAGGCGGTGCCGGACAGCGAGCCCGTCACCGGCGCTTGAGTCGGGGGCTGTGTCTGTGGCTGGGCCGCGAGCGGCATCGGGCCGGCGGCGATGCCGAGGGCAAGCACCGCAGCGGTGGCGAGACGAGGAAGGTGGGGCGTGCGTGACATGTCGGCCTCCTTGCCCCCCGACAACAACGGAGGGGGCAAGCAGGGGGTTCCCTTGAGCAAGGCCCCGAGCAAGGCCCCTTGGGCCGCCCCGTTACGCCGGCAGGAAGGTCCGCACGAGATCGTTGACGCCGATCCACATGATCTGGAGGCCGATGCACAGCAGGATGAAGGCGAACAGCCGCACGAGGATGTTGGTGCCGTTCACGCCCAGCACGCGCTCCAGATCCCCCGCATAGCGATAGGCCACATAGATGGTGGCCGACACCGCTGCGAGCCCAAGAATGGCGGCCAGGATGGAGGCGATCTCAACCGCGCTCGTGCCCGCATGCAGGTTCGCCTGCGCGCCCAGTGCGACGGCGGTGGCGATGGAGCCGGGGCCGGTGGTGAGCGGCATGGTGATGGGATAGAAGACTTGCCCCTCGATCTGGGCGAGGTCGATGGTGCGCGCGGCGGTGCGCTCGGGCGTCGGATTGCCCTGATGCAGCAATTGCCAGCCGACGAAGGTCACCACCAGCCCGCCCGCCACCCTCAGGATGGGCAGGCTGATGCCGAAGAAGGTCAGCACATGGGAGCCGATGACCATGGAGCAGAGCAGCAGCACGAAGCCGTAAAGCGCCACCTTGCGCGCCATGACGGCGCGGGCCTCAGGCGGTGCATCCCGCGTCATCTGGTAGAAGATCGGCGCCCCGCCCAGGGGATTCACGACCGGGAAGAGCGCCGCGAACACCGCGAGGAACACACTGAGCGCCTGGTTCATTCCGTCCTTCCGGGCCTGTCCGCCGCGTCGATCCGTTCCCAGCCTTGCGGCATCAGCCGCTCCTGCGGCAGGAACCGGCGCTTGTAGTCCATCTTGCGCGATCCCTGAACCCAATAGCCGAGATAGACATAGGGCAGGCCCATGGCGCGGGCGCGGGCGATGTGGTCGAGGATGAGATAGCTGCCCAGAGAGCGCTGGGGGATGTGCGGATTGTAGAAGGAATAGACCATGGACAGCCCGTCCGCGAGGATGTCCGTCAGCGCCACCGCGATCAGGTCGCCGGTGCCGCGGCCGTTGATCCGGCTGTCCGGCCCGCGCTTGCGGTATTCCACAAGGCGCGTCTCCACATGGGTGTCTTCCACCATCATCGCATAGTCGAGCACGCTCATGTCCGCCATGCCGCCGCTGCCGTGGCGGGTATTCACATAGGCGCGGAACAGGGAATATTGCTCGGAGGTCGGTGTCGGCGCCCGAAGCGCCCCGATGAGATCGGAATTGTCAGCCCGAATGCGCCGGAAGCTGCGGGAGGGCTCGAATTCGTTCACCAGAATGCGCACGGAGACGCAGGCCCGGCACCCCTCGCACGCCGGGCGATAGGCGATGGACTGGCTGCGACGGAAGCCGCCCTGGGTGAGAATGTCGTTCAGGGAGCCCGCGCGTTCGCCCACAAGATGCGTGAACACCTTCCGCTCCTCGCGGCCCGGCAGATAGGGGCACGCCGAGGGGGCGGTCAGGTAGAATTGCGGCGTGTCGCGCGGATGTTCTGTCACGGCACGAAGATCCCGGACCCTCTCTTAAGGCTACCCGCACAGCATTGCGCGCGGGCCGCTGCGGGTCAAAGGATTCCGCTGACAATCGCGTTCAAAACGGACCCTGTCGGATGGCCATGGCGCGGCCCTCATTGTTCACGATCACCACACCCACCAGCATGTCGTGCAACTGGCGGCGGCGACCGTTGAACAGGGCGATCAGCAGCACGAAGGGGGTGAGCATGCTCACCGACACCCAATAGCCCACCGCATGCACGGCACCGAGCAGCGCATAGGCCGGCGCGCCATAAACCGTGCGCATCTCGATATCCATCGCCCGCATGCCGAGGGTGGCGGAGGCGGGCGATCCCAGCGTCATGGCATTGTACCAGATCGCCCAGATCACGAAGGCCGGCCCCAGCACGGGGAACAGCATCCAGCCGAGGCTCAGCGTCACAATGCCGAACAGGAAGATGGCCATCGCAAGAAACACGATAGGCGCTGTGATGATGACCGCATCGATGCAGAAGGCGAGAATGCGCCGTGACAGCACGCCCTGGAAATATTCCGGCTGCGTCATGGCATCATAGGCGTCCATCGGCGCCGCTGGCGCGTAGGGGCCGTTCTCGGGGGACGTGTAGCTCATCTGTTGCATCGCTCCTGTCCCCAAAGGTGGGGGACGAGTGCGGCAGGCACAAGGCAAGCGGGTCCCAGAAACGGCGCGAGCGCAGGAATCCTCACCATTCCGCGCCGCCGGCGCCGAGCCGCTGCACCGGCAGCCCCTCGGCCTCCAGCGCCGCATGGATCGCCTCGGCATGGGCCTGGTCGCGGGTCTCGACCGTGAGATCGAGCCGCGTCCCC
>NCCY01000019.1 GCA_002279855.1 Rhizobiales bacterium 12-68-15 | reverse complement strand
TGTGCGCGGGGTAGCGGCCTGTGCGGTGGCGGCTTTCCATTTCCTCTATGCCTTCCGGCCCGACGTGTATGCGCGGGACCGCACCGGCTTCAGCCTTGACGACCTGCCGGTGGCGGCGCTGTGGAACGGGCACTTTGCCGTCGCCGTGTTCTTCGCCCTGAGCGGCTTCGTGCTGGCGGCCTCCAGCCCGCGCAGCCTGCGCGAGGCTCCGCTGATGATCGGCCTGCGCTATGTGCGCCTTGCCGTTCCGGCGCTGATCTCCTCGGCCATCGCGTGGGCATGGCTCACCGGCTTTCCCGATGCGGGGCGCGCGGCCCAGGCCCTGTCCGGCAGTTCCTGGTTCCGCTGGACCTACCAGCCACCCATCCCGCCGCTGTCGCAGGCGCTGTGGGAAGGCGGCATCGGCGTGTTCCTCGATGGCACCACGCGCTTCAACAATCCGCTCTGGACCATGCGCGCCGAACTGATCGGCTCGCTCCTCATCTATGGCAGCTACGCGCTGCTGAAGGGGCGCACGCGCGCGCCGGCCATGGTCCTCGGCATGGTCGGCTTCGGCCTTGCGGAGGTCTATTTCCTCGTCGCCTTCTGCGGCGGCGCGCTGGTCTTTGAACTGCGGGACAGGCTGCGCGACAACGCGCCCGTGGGCTGGCTCCTGTTCGCCCTCGCCCTGACCGCCGGCGGCATCATTCCCGGTCATGCGGCGGGCGGCGGCCTGATCGGGCCGGTGTGGCCCTATCTCGGCGCCTACGGGGTCTGCGACATCGCGGCGATCCTGCTGATCGTCTCGGTCCTCATCACGCCCGGCCTGCGCGGGTTCTTCGAGCACACCCTGTTGCAGCGGCTGGGCGAGATGTCGTTCCCCCTCTATCTCGTGCATGTCCCGCTGATCGTGGCGCCCGCGGCCTTTGTGTTCGACCGCTTCAGCCCGCTGTCGCCGCTGGGGCTTGCCGGTCTGTTCATCGCCGTCTGCATCGGAAGCCTCGTCCTCGCATGGGGCTTCCTCGTCTGTGTGGAGCGGCCGCTGCTCGGCGGTCTCCGGCGGCTGCGCACGCGCGGAAGGGCGCGTCTCGCCGCACTGTGACGCACAGCGGCCCGTGCTGGCACTTGCCCTGCGCCTTCGCGCCTGCGAGAAGGCGCCATCATGATTGTGCTCGACGACATTTCCCTGCGCATTGCCGGGCGCCTGCTGCTGGACCATGCCTCCGTGGCCATCCCGGAGGGCGCCCATGTGGGCGTGGTCGGCCGCAACGGCGCCGGCAAGACCACGCTGTTCAAGGCCATCATGGGCGAGATGGAGCTGGAAAGCGGCGTCGTGCGCCTGCCCAACCGCACCCGCATCGGGCGCGTGGCGCAGGAGGCCCCCGCCGGACCGGACAGCCTGCTGGAGCGGGTGCTTGCCGCCGACACCGAGCGCGCCGCTTTGCTGGAAGAGCGCGAGAGCGCGGCGGACCCCATGCGCATCGCCGAGGTGGAAATGCGCCTCGTGGACATCGAGGCCCATTCCGCGCCGGCCCGCGCCGCCCGCATCCTCGCCGGGCTCGGCTTCGACGAAGCCGCGCAGGCGCGCGCCTGCTCGGAATTCTCCGGCGGCTGGCGCATGCGCGTCGCGCTCGCGGCCCTGCTGTTCACCAGTCCGGACCTGCTGATGCTGGACGAGCCGACCAATTATCTCGACCTCGAAGGCACCCTCTGGCTTCAGGACTATCTGGCCAGCTATCCCGGCACGATCATCCTCATCAGCCATGATCGCGACCTGCTGGACGAGTCGGTCGATCACATCCTGCATTTCTTCAACGGCAAGCTGACCCTCTACCGCGGCACCTTCACCTCCTTCGACCGGCAGCGGCGCGAGAAGCTGATGCTGGACCAGAAGCACCGCAAGAAGCAGGAAGCCCAGCGCGCCCATATGGAATCCTTCATCGCGCGCTTCCGGGCCAAGGCCACCAAGGCCAAGCAGGCGCAGTCGCGCATGAAGGCCCTGGCCCGCATGGAGCCCGTCGCGCCGGAAGTGGGCGAGCAGGAAGCCTCCATCTCCATCCGCCATCCCGAAAAGCTGCTCTCCCCGCCCATCGTGACCATGGAACGGGTTGAGGTCGGCTATGTGGAAGGCCAGCCGATCCTGAAAAACCTCAACCTGCGCATCGACGAGGACGACCGCATCGCGCTGCTGGGGCCGAACGGCAACGGCAAGTCCACCTTCGCCAAGCTGCTGGCGGACCGCCTGAAGCCGCAGCGCGGCGACATGGTGCGGGCGGACAAGCTGGAAGTGGCCTATCTCGCCCAGCACCAGCTCGACGAATTGCGGCCCGGCGAGAGCCCGGCCGAGCATGTGCGCCGGCTAATGCCGGACGCGCCGGAAGCGCGGGTGCGCGCACGTGCGGCGGAGATGGGCTTTTCGGGCGGCGCGGGCGACACCAAGGTGTCCGCGCTCTCGGGCGGCGAGAAGGCGCGCCTTCTGCTCGGCCTTGCCGCCTTCAACGGTCCGCATCTGCTGATCCTGGACGAGCCGACCAACCATCTCGACATCCAGTCGCGCGAGGCGCTGATCACCGCCATCAACGACTATCCCGGCGCCGTCATCCTGGTCTCGCACGACCGGCATCTGCTGGAAGCCTGCGCCGACCGGCTGTGGATGGTGGGGAACGGCACGGTGAAGCCTTATGACGGCGACCTCGACCAGTATCGCCGCGAAGTCCTGAGCCGCACCGGCCGCATGACGGGCGAAGGGCGCAAGGACAAGGAAACGCAGGAGACGTCATCCGCCGATGCGGAAGGCCTCGCCTTGCGCAAGCGCGTCCGCGACGCCGAGGCGCTGATGGCCAAGCTGGAAAAGGACATCGCGGCCATCGACAAGCGCCTTGCCGACCCGAAGCTCGCGAAATTCCCCGCCGACGAGGCGCGCCTCACCCGCCAGCGCGCCGAAGCGGTGGAAGCCCTAGCCACCGCCGAGGAAAACTGGATCGAGGCCAGCAGCGCGCTGGAGACTGTGGACTGAGGCCAAGCGGGCCTGATCCCGCGCGGGGGCAGGATCACAGGGGGACGGGCACGCCCGTCACCCGAACCGCCCCGGCGGGAACCCCTCGTCGAACCGTTCAAGTCCATCATCGGGCAGCACATCCCACGCGACACGGCTGGACAGCCAGATATGGGCGGTGGGTGCGATGCGGTCCGGCGCGTCGAGGCTGGCGGAAGTGACATCCAGCGTCGCCTGTCCGCCATCCGCCTGCGCCTCAAGCCGGAAGGTGAGCTGCGTTCCGCAGGCGGAACAGAAGTCCCGCGCCGCCTTTTCCGAGGAGCGGAACCGCGCGGGCGTGCCTCGGGTCCAGCGGAAGCCGTCGAGCGGAACGGTGGTCCAGGTGGCAAAGGGCGCGCCACTGGCCCGCCGGCAAAGCGAGCAGTGGCAGTGGCAGCTCACCACCGGCTCGGCGGTGATCTCATAATGCACCGCCCCGCACAGGCACCCGCCGGTCAGCGGAGGGGGCGCCGGCCGGGTTTCCATGGCAGTTGCGTCCCGCTCCTCAATCGACATCGCGAGCCTCGGGCGCCTAAAGGATCTTGCTCAGAAAGCCGCGGGTTCTGGGATCGCGCGGCTCGGTGAAGAAGGTCGCCGGGGGGCCGTGTTCCACGATGACACCGGCATCGGTGAAGTAGATGTGGTCCGCCACCTCGCGGGCAAAGCCCATTTCGTGGGTGACGAGGATGCAGGTCATGCCCTCCTCGGCCAGTTCCCGGATGGTGACCAGCACTTCCTTCACCGTCTCGGGGTCCAGCGCCGCCGTCACCTCGTCGAACAGCATCACGTCCGGCCGCATGGCCAGCGCGCGGGCGATGGCGACGCGCTGCTGCTGCCCGCCCGACAGTTCGCCGGGATATGCATTCTCCTTGTCAGCAAGGCGCACCTTGGCCATCAGCGTGCGGGCGCGCGCCTCCACCTCGGCCTTGTCCTGCTTCAGCACATGGACCGGCGCCATCATCACGTTCTGAAGCGCGGTGCGGTGGGGGAAGAGGTTGTATTGCTGGAACACCATCCCGACCTTGCGGCGCAGCGCCAGCTTGTCGAGATCGGGGTCGTTCACCTCCTGCCCCTCCACCCGGATGGTGCCGGAATCGATGGGCACCAGCGCATTGATGCAGCGGATGAGGGTGGACTTGCCGGAGCCGGAGGGGCCGATGATGCAGATCGCCTCGCCCTTGGCGACATCCATGGACACGCCCTTCAGGACCTCCAGGGAGCCGAAGGATTTGCGCACGTCCACGAGACGCACCAGCGGCTGGTCGGGCGTCCAGCCGGCGCTGGAGGGGGCGTCGGTCACAGGGGTCGTCTCCATCACTGGTTGAGCTGGAAGCGGCGTTCCAGATAGAGGGTGAAGCGCTCGATGGGATAGCAGTAGACAAAGAAGCAGAGCATGGCGAAGCCATAGAGCGGCGCCAGGAGGTCGGGCCGCCCGCCCTCGGCGGCGTGCACCTGCGAGGTCAGGGTCAGCATCTCGCTCACCCCCACGATGGAGGCCTGCACGGTCGCCATGGTGATGAGCGAATAGAGGTTCATCCAGGGCGGCAGCATGCGCTTCACGCATTGCGGCAGGATGATCATGAACAGCGTCTGCCGGCGCGAGAAGGCGAGGCTTTCCGCCGCCTCCCACTGCCCGCTCGGCAGCGAGGCCACCGCGCCGCGCAGGATTTCCGACATGTTCGCCATGACCGGCAGGGAGAAGCCGATGATCGCCTTCACCCAGTCCGGAAACGGAATGGTGTATCCGAACACCCGGAACTGGAACGGGATCATGAACATGGCGAAGAACAGCAGCACCAGCCACGGAGCGTTGCGGAAGAACTGGGTGGCCGCCCAGGCGAGCCGCCGCAGGAAGCGGTTCTCGCCGATCTGAAGCAGGCCGAGGCCGATGCCCGCCACCGTGCCCAGCGCCATGGCGAGCACGGACATCAGGATGTTGAAGCCGAAGCCGGACATCAGAAGCGGGAACCACTTCCAGATCACTTCCAGCGCGGAGAGGCGTGGCGCGCCGCCCTGCGCAAAGGCGCCGCCGCCGATGAGCAGGAGGGCGCCGACAATCCCCACCAGATGGACGAGCCGCAGCCGGGGCCAGCGCCAGGCGCGCGGCGCGGGCGCCCGGAACGGGAGCAGGACGGGGAGCACATCGCCCTTCTGGCGCGCGGCCGGGGCGGCGGTGAACACCTCGCTCATCGTGCGCCTCCCTGCCCGTAGCCGGGAATGGCCAACGCCTTCTCCCAGCGATGCATGATGAAGACGAGAATGCCCACCAGCGCGGTATAGACCAGCAGCAGCACGATCATCATCACCGGCACGTTCTGGCTGTCGGTCCAGATCTGCTTGGAGACATAGAGCGTCTCCGGCACCGCGATGGCGTAAGCGAGCGTGGTGGTCTTCAGCAGGTTGACCAGATTGTTGTTGAGCGACGGCAGGCAGATGCGCAGCGCCAGTGGCAGGAGGACATGGCGGTACACGCCAAAGCGCGTGTAGCCGAGCGCCTCGGCCGCCTCGGTGGTGGTGCGCGGCACCGCCTCGATGCCCGAGCGGAAGATCTCCACGTTGAACGCCCCGGCGAACAGGGAGAGGGAGACGATCGCCCACTGCACATTGGTGAGGATGGGCACCCGCATGCCGTCCACATCCTCGATGCGCGGCAGGATCTGGCCGAGGCCGAAATAGAAGAAGAAGATCTGCACCAGCGGCGGGGTGTTCCGGAACAGCACCACGAAGCCGTTCACCAGCCCGCGCACGACGCGCAGCGGCGAGCCCTGTGCCCACGCCCCGACCGCCCCGATGACGATGGAGGCGAGGATGCAGACCACCGAGAGATAGACCGTCATGCCCAGGCCGGACAGGAAACGCTGCCGGTCATAGGCGTCGTAGACGATGGTGAGATTGATACCTGTGGTCTCGTAGAGTTCGAGAAACCACTTCGCGATCATGTCCATGGCGCGCCGTCACGGAGGGGGAAGATGCGCGCAAACGCGCGGGCAACAGGCCCGGATGCCGGCCGCAGCCGGCACCCGTTCTTCAGGAGGCGTCAGCTTCCCTTGAGCTTGTCGTGCATGCGCTTGGAATAATCGGTGGGCTCGATGCCCCACTTCTTTTCCTCGCTCACGATGTAGCCGGTCTTCATCCAGTCGAGCGTGGTGTCGGTCATGAACTTGGCGAAACCGTCCTCGCCCGGCGCGACGGCGAGAATCCACGGCGCTTCCATGACGCCCGGCAGCGGCATGGCGTAATCGGCCGTCCAGTCCGCATCCAGCAGTTTGCCCTGGATGAAGGTCTGGTCATAGAGATAGCCGATGCACTCGCCGCCCTTCAGGGCGAACAGCGGCTTCTCGGATCCGTCGAACGCCTTCACCTCGACACCGTATTTCGCCGAGACATCCTTGTTGTACCAGGCGCCGGACGTGCCGCAGAGCACCTTGCCCTTCAGGTCTTCCCAGCTCGCCACCTTGGCCTTCTTGGACATCAGGATGTTGACGGAGTCGGAATAGTAAGGCGGGTCGATGGCGAGGGTGACCTTCCGCCGCTCCGGCTTGTCGGACATGGTGGCGATGAGCAGGTCGATCTTGCCCTGCTGGAGGAACTCGATGCGGTTGGACGACACCACCGGCACCAGTTCCAGCTTCACGCCCAGCCGTTTGGCGACATCTGCCGCAAGATCGGGCTCGATGCCGACAATCGCGCCGGACGGGTCGCGGAATCCGAACGGCTTGTAGTCGGCCTTCACGCCCACCACGAGCACACCCTTCTTCTTGACGGCGTCGAGCACATCGGCCTTCGTCGGCAGGGCGCCGGCGAGGATCGCAAGGCTCGCGGCAATGAGAAGCGTCTTCATCCCTTGTCTCCTTCGTGCACCGGTCATCCGGGGGACCGTGCGGCAGCCGCGTCGGCAGGGGCCGCGCGCCGTTGGCCTGGACCCAGACCATACCGACAGCCTGCAAGACCGGGACCAAATGGGGAAGGGGCCTCCACTCTTTTATTTCAATGCAAACAAGTCGCCCGACTGTGGGGAACGCCGGCGGCGTAATATCGATTTAAAAATCCCGAAATTGTCAAAAAAGCCGATCCTGTGAGCGGCACAACTTGACCCTGCCTAGCAAAATCGATTTCAATCGGCGCACAAAAGATAATCAAACAGGTCAGGGACGACACGCATGGGCGAAACCGCGAAGCCGGAAGGCGCCGACGACCATCTGATTTTCGACAAGGACGTTCCGGTTCCCGTCTCCGACGGGCTGGTGCTGCGGGCCAATGTGTTCCGCCCGAAGGCACCGGGCCGCTATCCCGTGGTCATGGCCATGGGCATCTACGGCAAGGACGCCCATTTCGGGGATGCCTTCAAGGCCCAGTGGGACAACCTGCTGCGCATCTATCCGGACCTGTGCGCCAACGGCTCCACCGGACACTATCTGCGCTGGGAGAATGTGGACCCGGAGCGCTGGGTGCCGGACGGCTATGTGGTGGTGACGGTGGATTCCCGCGGCAGCGGCAAGTCCCCCGGCTATCTCGATCCGTTCTCGCCGCGCGAGACGGCGGACTTCCACGACGCCATCGAATGGGCGGGCGAACAGCCCTGGTCCAATGGCAAGGTGGGGCTGCTCGGCATTTCCTATTTCGCCATCAAGCAGTGGCAGGTGGCGGCGCTGCGTCCGCCGCATCTGGCGGCCATCATCCCGTGGGAGGGCGCCAACGACTTCTATCGCGACTGGAGCCATCATGGCGGAATCTTCTCTGCCGGCTTCCCCACCGCATGGTGGCCCCGGCAGGCGCTGGTGAACCAGCACGGCAGCGGCGACAGCACCTATCGCGACCGCGACACCGGCGAGCGCACCACCGGCCCGGCCCTGAGCAAGGCGATGCTGGATGGCAGCCGCGCCGGCCACCCCGCCGACCTCCTCACCCATCCCCTCGACGATGCCTGGCACCGGGAGCGCAGCGCAGACCTTGCGCGGATCGACGTGCCGCTGCTCTCGGCGGGCAACTGGGGCGGCCCCGGCCTGCACCTGCGCGGCAACATCAACGGCTTCCTGGGCGTCGGCTCCAAGCAGAAGTGGCTGTCCATGCATGTGGGCACCCATTATGACAGCTTCTACCTTCCCCCTTATGTCGCCATGCAGAAGCGCTTCTTCGACCGCTTCCTGAAGGGCGAGGACAATGGCTGGGACGCCATGCCGCCGGTGCGGCTGGAAGTCCGCCGCCCGGATGGCGCCAGCGAGCGCTTCGAGCAGGAATGGCCGCTGGCGCGGACCGTCTGGACGCCCCTTCTGCTGGACGCCTCCGCCCTCTCGCTCTCCACCGCCACACCGGCCGCATCGGGCCGGGCCAGCTTCGAGGCCCTGGGCGAGGGCCTCCACTTCAGCACCGCTCCGTTCGCGGAGGAACAGGAGTTCACCGGCCCCCTCGCCGCGAAACTCTTCGTCTCGTCCACCACTGCGGACGCGGACCTGTTCGTGACCTTGCGGCTGCTCGATCCCGAAGGCGCCGAGGTGCGCTTCGTCGGTGCCCATGAGCCGGTGCCGGTGGCGCGCGGCTGGCTGCGCGCCTCCCACCGCAAGCTCGACCCGGCCCGCTCCACCCCGGCGCGGCCCTGGCACAGCCATGACGAGGTCCAGAAGCTCACGCCCGGCGAGATCTATGAGCTGGACGTGGAAATCTGGCCCACCTCCGTCGTGGTCCCCGCCGGCTATCGGCTCGTGCTGACCGTGGCGGGACGCGACTTCCAGTATGAGGGCCTTCCGGGTCGCCTCCTCCACGACAATCCGCAGGACCGCGATCCTGTCGAATTCGGCGGCACCACCACCCTCCACACCGGGGGTGCGCACGCCTCGCACCTCCTGCTGCCCGCCATTCCATCGGCCACCCCGCGCTGACGGCGATCAGGCAAACAACCGAACTGCACCAGAGACCACAAGGTCCGTTCTTCAGGGAGACACCCATGTCCGACACGTCCAGCCCGCGCCCGCCTTTGGCGACATTCTGCGCCGCCCCGCCCATACACCGCCGCACCGTGCTTGCCGGCGCACTCGGCGCCGCCTTCGCCGCCGCACTGCCGGGACAGGGTCGCGCGGCGGCCTTTCCCGACCGGCCCATGCGGCTGGTCTGCCCGTTTCCGCCCGGCGTCGCGACCGATGTGCTGGCCCGCGCCTATGCCCGCTATGTGGGCGAGGAACTCGGCCAGCCCATGGTGGTGGAAAACCGGCCGGGGGCCAACGGCGTGCTCGCCTCCACCGTGGTGGCGAAGGCGCCGGCGGACGGATACACGCTGCTCTTCACCACCGGATCGCATGTGGCCAACGCCGCCATGGCGGGCACGCTGCAATACCGGCCGGTGGATGACTTCACCGCGGTCTTCCTCGCCGCCCAGTCCTATGGCCTCGCGCTGATCAGCACGAAGTTCTCCACCGTCGCCGAGATGGTCGCCGCCGCCAAGGCCGCGCCGGGCAAGCTGACCTATGCCACCTCCGGGGTCGGCAACGTGACCCATGTGGCCGGCGCCATGTTCGAGAAGGCGGCCGGCATCGACCTCACCGACGTGCCGTACAACTCCCCCACCCTCAGCACGGACGTGATGGGCGGGCAGGTGGACATGACCTTCATCTCCACCGTGACAGCGGTGCCGCTGGTGAAGACCGGGAAGGTGAAGGCGCTGGCGACCACCGGCACCAGGCGTCCTCCGAGCCTGCCGGACGTGCCGACACTTCAGGAGCTCGGCTACAAGGATTTCGACATCAACGGCTATTTCGGCATGCTCGCCCCCGCCGGCCTCTCGCCGGAGGTCACCACAACGCTCTATCGCGCGCTCAACAAGGCGGGCGAGACGAAAGACGTGCGGGACCTGCTGGCGGAATCGAGCCTCTATCCCTCCACCCTCGACCCTAAGGCGTTCGATGCCTTCCTGCGGAAGGATCTGGCCTACCAAACCCAGCTGATGCGGGATCTCGGCATCAAGGTGCAGTGACGCGGCCGGTGGCGGCCGCGATGCTGCGGCCGGCACCGCGCGCCCGTCGCGATGGGAGATATTTTGCGAAACATCAGGCTTGAATATTATTTCTGATGATTTATAAAAATCGTCAGTTAACAGGAAAGCCCGCGTGCCCCCGCACACCCGCAGCAAGGAAACCGCCGACGAAACCCGCGAGCGCATCGCCCGGGTCGCGGAGGCGCTGTTCCGGCGCATGGGCTTTGCGAAGACCGCCGTCGCCGATATCGCCGCCGAACTCGGCATGTCGCCGGCCAATGTCTATCGCTTCTTCCCCTCAAAGGTCGCGATCGTCAACGCCATCTGCGCCCGCGCCTTGGCCGAGGTGGATGACGAGGTCCGCAAGATCGTCGCGCGCCCCCTGCCGGCGCGGGAGCGGATCTTTGCGCTGTTCCGGGCGCTGCTGGTCTATCACAAGGAGAATTTCCTCTGCGAGCGGCGGGTCCATGACATGGTTCTCGTCGCTATCGAGGAAAACTGGGAGGCCATAGAGGCCCATGTGAAGCGCATCGAAGCGTGCGTGCGCGACCTCATTGTCGAGGGGATCGCGGAAAAGGTCTTCCTGCCCCACGACGCCGCCGGGTCTGCGGAACTCATGATCGGCGCGCTGGTGAAATTCTGCCATCCGATCCTGATCGCGGAAGATATCGACCAGGATCTCGAATCCCTGCAGGAGCGGACCGTTGCGTTCCTGCTGCGCAGCATCGAGGTGGAGAGAACCCCGCTCTGAGCGTTGCGTGCGGCGTCGGGCGTTTAGCCCTCATCCGCCGCGTTTTCTTTCGCGTAATGTGTAACGAAAATTGAAATTCATCAGTCGTGACTTCTCAGTCATCAGGAGAACTCCATGCTTTCCGCCAGTCCCCTGCGCGTCCTGTCGGCGCTGTCGGTGGCGTCGCTTCTCTCCGGCTGCGGTGATCCTGCGCCCGCCGAACAGGCCGGGCCGCCGCCCCGCCCCGTCCAGGTGATCGAGGTCAGCTTGCGGCCCATGGAGGCGCACAAGACCTTTGTCGGCGTGATCCGCGCGCGCCGCGAGATCGACCTCGCCTTCCAGGTGGGCGGCAAGGTGAGCCAGCGCCTCGTGAGCGTGGGCGATCAGGTCAAGGCCGGGCAGGTGATCGCCGTGCTGGATCCGAAGGACCTGTCCCTCCAGCTCGAAAGCGCCGAGGCGGAATTCGCCGCCGCAACCGCCAATCTCAACCAGACCAGCGCCGAAGATGCGCGCTACCGCACCCTCACCCAGCGCGGCTTCGCCTCCACCGCCGACCTCGACCGCAAGCTGGTGGCGAAGGAAGAGGCGGTCGGCCGGCTGGAGCGGGCGCGCCGTTCGCTCGATCTTGCCCGCAACCAGCTGGCCTATGCCAACCTGTCGTCCGACGTGGACGGGGTGGTGATGTCCGTTTCCGCCGAACCCGGCCAGGTCATGACTTCGGGTCAGACCGTGGTGCGGATCGCGCGGCTGGACGAGAAAGAAGCGGCCGTCGCCTTGCCCGAGACGGCACTCGCCGCCGCGCGCAGCGATCTGGCGAGCGTCACGCTGTGGGCGGATCCGGGCCATGCCTACAAGGCGCGCCTGCGCGAACTCTCGCCGCAGGCGGATGCCACCAGCCGCACCTATGCCGCGCGCTTCTCGCTGGAAGATGCGGATGACCGCGTGGCGCTGGGCATGACCGCGACCGTGACGCTCAAGGCGCCCCACGCGGCGGACGTGGCCCGCCTGCCGCTTTCGGCGGTGTTCGATCGCGGCGCGGGGCCGCGCGTGTTCGTGGTTGACCCGCAGACCCACGCCCTGTCCGCGCGGCCGGTGCAGATTGCCGCCTACACCTCGGATGCCGCGTTGGTCTCGTCCGGCCTCGCCACCGGCGAGACGGTGGTCACCATGGGTGCCCAGACGCTGGAACCCGGGCGCACCGTGCGCACCGTGGCCGCGGCCCGCTGAAGGAGGCCATCATGGGGGGCTTCAATCTTTCCGCCTGGGCCATCCGCCATCGCGTGCTGACCCTGTTCGCCATCCTGATGCTCGCCGTGGCGGGCACCTATTCCTATTTCAATCTCGGCCGCGCCGAAGACCCCTCCTTCACCATCAAGGTGATGGTGGTGAGCGCGATCTGGCCCGGCGCCACCGCCGACGAGATGCAGCAGCAGGTGGCCGACCCCATCGAGAAGAAGCTCCAGTCGCTGGCCCATCTGGACAAGCTGGAGAGCTATTCGCGGCCGGGCGTCTCCATCATCCAGGTGGTGCTGCGGGACAATACCCCGGCCAGCGCCGTCAAGGACCTCTGGTACCAGGCCCGCAAGAAGGTGGGCGACGTGAAGGGCGACCTGCCCTCCGGCGTGCTCGGCCCGTTCTTCGATGACGAATATGGCGATGTCTATTCCGCCCTCTACATGCTGTCGGGCGACAAGGTGGCCCCGGCGGAGCTGAAGCGGCAGGCGGAGATCATCCGCCAGAAGCTGCTGCGCGTGCCGGACGTGGAGAAGGTGGACCTGATCGGCGAGCGGCCGGAGCGGATCTATATCGAGTTCAGCCACGCCCGCCTCGCCACCCTCGGCATCACGCCGCAGCAGATCTTCCAGAGCCTTGCCCGGCAGAATGCCGTGGTGGCCGGCGGCGCGGTGGATACCCGCGCGGACCGCATCAATCTGCGCCTCACCGGCGCCTTCACCGGGGTGGATGCCATCGCGGCGGTCCCGGTGGCGGCGGGCGGCGCCCTGTTCCGGCTCGGCGACGTGGCCACCGTCCGGCGCGGCTATGAGGACCCGCCCTCCTTCATCATCCGCCAGCACGGACGCGATGCCCTCGGCATCGGCGTCTCCATGGCGGCGGGCGCGAACATCATCACCCTCGGCGGACACCTGAAGACGGCCATGGACGCCGCCATCGCGGAGCTTCCGGCCGGGATCGATGTGACGCAGGTGGCCGACCAGCCCCACATTGTCGGGGAATCGGTGGGCGAGTTCCTGAAGACCTTCGCCGAGGCGCTGGTCATCGTTCTGGTGGTGAGCTTCCTCTCCCTCGGCTTCCGCACCGGCATCGTGGTCGCCCTCTCGGTGCCGCTGGTTCTGGCCATCGTCTTCCTGGTCATGTTCGCGGAGGGCATGGACCTGCACCGCATCACGCTGGGCGCGCTCATCATCGCCCTCGGCCTGCTGGTGGACGACGCCATCATCGCCATCGAGATGATGGTGGTGAAGATGGAAGAGGGCTGGGACCGCGTGCGGGCCGCGAGCTTCGCCTGGACCTCCACCGCCTTTCCCATGCTCACCGGTACGCTCGTCACCGCCGCCGGCTTCCTGCCCGTGGGGTTCGCCAAGTCGTCCTCGGGCGAGTATGCGGGCGGCATCTTCTGGGTGGTGGGCATCGCGCTGATCGCCTCCTGGTTCGTGGCGGTGATCTTCACGCCCTATCTCGGCACCCTCCTCCTGCCCGACTTCAAGACGACCGGAGGGGCACACGGAGACGGGCACGGCCATGGCGGGCACGAGGCCTATAACGGCCGGCTCTACCGCGCCTTCCGCCGCGTGCTCGATGTGTGCCTGCGCCACCGCTATCTGGTAATCGGCAGCACGTTCGGCCTGTTCGCGCTGTCGGTCGCCGGCTTCGGCTTCGTCCAGCAGCAGTTCTTCCCCACCTCCACCCGCACCGAGCTGTTCCTCGAGATGCGCATGCCCGAGGGCACGTCCATCACCGCCACCGAGGCCACCACGAAGAAGGCCGAAGCCCTGATCGGCGAGGGTGATGCGGATGTGGTCTCGGCCACTTCCTATATCGGCCAGGGCGCGCCGCGCTTCTGGCTCGGCCTGAACCCGGTATTGCCCAATCCCAACTTCGCGCAGATCGTCATCGTGACGAAGGACGTCGAGGCCCGCGAACGGGTCAAGGCGCGGCTCGACGCCGCCCTCGCCGACGGCGCGCTCTCGGAAGCGCGGGCGCGGGTGGACCGCTTCGTGTTCGGGCCGCCGGTCGGCTTCCCCGTGCAGTTCCGCGTGGTAGGGCCGGATCCCGCGAAGGTCCGCGCGATCGCCGAGCAGGTACGCGAGGTCATGGCCCGCGATCCCGCCATCATCGACCCGCATATGAACTGGGGCGAGCAGGTCAAGTCCATCACCCTCCAGGTGGACCAGGACCGCGCCCGCGCCATCGGCCTCACCCCCAGCGACGTGGCCGAAACGCTCCAGACCCTGCTGTCCGGCTACACCGTCACACAGCATCGCGAGGGCAACCTGCTCATCGATGTGGTGGCCCGTGCGGTGCCGGAGGAGCGCATCGACCTTGAGCGCCTGCCCACCCTCACGGTCGCGACGCTCAACGGCGTGGCGGTGCCCCTTTCCCAGGTGGCCCGCATCGCCTATGGCGCGGAGGAACCCATCTTCTGGCGCCGCGACCGCGATCTGGTGCTCACCGTGCGCGGCGACGTGAAGGACGGCATCCAGCCGCCGGATGTCACCACCCGCATCCTGCCGCAACTGGCGGGCATCAAGGCCGGCCTGTCGCCGGACTACCGGATCGAGACCGGCGGCTCCATCGAGGAGAGCGCCAAGGCCAATGCCTCGCTGGCGGCGGTGTTCCCGCTGATGATCATCGTGATGCTCACGCTGCTGATGATCCAGTTGCAGAGCTTCTCGCGCCTCGCGCTGGTGCTCATCACGGCGCCGCTCGGCCTGATCGGGGCGGCGGCGGCCCTGCTGATCGCGCACAAGCCGTTCGGCTTCGTCGCCCTGCTGGGGCTGATCGCCCTCGCCGGCATGATCATGCGGAACACCGTCATCCTGGTGGACCAGATCGACAAGGACATCGCCGCCGGCCATCCCCCGGCCGAGGCGATCGTGGATGCGACCCTGCGCCGGACCCGGCCCGTGGTGCTCACCGCGCTTGCCGCCGTGCTCGGCATGATCCCGCTGGCCGGCAGCACCTTCTGGGGGCCGATGGCCATCACGATCATGGGCGGCCTCGTGGTCGCAACCGTTCTCACCCTGCTGGTGGTGCCGGCCCTGTACGCGGCCATGTTCCGCGTCCGCGTCGCGGCCTCCGCCTCCCTGCCGGCACCGCCCCCGCCGGTGGGGAGCGCACCCGCCACCGGCGGGGTGTGAGACCCACGCTCCGGCTCCGGCCGGAGCGTGGGAGAAATCCCTCCGTCATCGGCGGAGGGGGAAAGGGTGGGTGCGCAGCCGGCACCGCCCCCGCTGGCTGCCGCCCGCCCTTTCCACATTTTCTTCCGAGGCGTCGCCGCGCTTACACCCGCAGGACGCAGGCGCCTGCGGTCAGGCCGCCGCCAGCCGCGCTCATCAGCACCACTTCGCCGTCCCGAAGGGGGGTCTCCTGATGGGAGAGCGAGAGGGAGAGCGGGATGGTGCCGGCGGAGGAATTGCCGAACTGTTCGATGGAATTGACGACCCGGGCGTCGGAAATCCCGAGATTGCGGGCCACCGCATCCATGAGGCGGGCATTGGCCTGATGGGGAACGAAGCGGTCCACCTGCGCCGGAGAGAGTCCTGCCTGCGCCAGCGCGGCCTGCGCGGTCTCGGTCATCAGCCGCACCGCGCCCAGGAACAGCGCGCGCCCGTCGGTCAGGGTCATGCGTGTGTCCTCGATGGGCATGTCCGGCGCGAACGGACGGGACGAGCCGCCGGCCGGGATATGGACGAGGTCATAGCCGAGCCCGTCCGCCGCCAGCGACATGCCGGCCATCCCGCCCGTGCCCCCCGGCGCCAGGACGACCGCCCCGGCCCCATCGGCGAAGATGACGCTGGAGCCGCGCTCGGCGGGATTGATGCGGCGGGACAGAAGGTTCGCGCCGATCACCAGCGCCGGACGCCCCCAGGTGCGCACGAAGGCGTCCGCCGTCACCAGCGCATACAGGAAGCCGGAACACGCCCCGGCCATGTCCACCGCGCCGGACGCGGCGAGCCCCAGCCGGTGCGCGACACGCGGCGCGGAGGGCGGCAGCAGATGGTCGGGCGTGGAGGTGGCGAGTACGGTCAGCCCGATCTCGCCTCGCTCAAGGCCGCAGGTCTCCCGCGCCATGTCGAGCGCCATGGCCCCCGCATCGGCGGCAAGGCCCGACAGGGTGTCGCCGGGACCGGCCCAGCGCCGCTCGCTGATGCCGGTGCGGCGGAAGATCCAGCCGGCCTCAAGGCCAAGCTCCGCCTCGATCTCGGCATTCGGCACCACCCGCGCGGGCGCCGCATGGCCAAGGCCGGCGAGACGCGTGCCTGTTCGCGCACCGCTCACGAAGCGACCCCGAACGCGTCACCGGCCTCTTCGAGGGCGGCATAGAGCGCTTCAAGCTCCTGCGCGGTGACGCAATAGGGCGGCATCACATAGAGAACATTGCCCAGCGGCCGCACGAGGAAGCCGCGCTCCAGGAAGAAGGCGCGCAGCTTCAGGCCCACATCCGCCAGATAGCCGCCCGCCGGCACCTTGAGGTCCACCGCCGCGATGGTGCCGCAGGAGCGGGCATTCTCGAAACGCGGATGGTCCCGCAGCCGGGAGACATGCTCCGACTGCGCCGCCGCGAGGGTCGCGACCCGCAGCCCCACCGGCTCCTCGCGCCACACCTTCACATTGGCAAGCCCCGCCGCGCAGGCGATGGGATTGGC
>NCCY01000292.1 GCA_002279855.1 Rhizobiales bacterium 12-68-15 | reverse complement strand
ACGCCTCCGAGCGAGAGGAGCGCGCTGAATGTGTGCGCAAGCATGCCTGATCCCTCCTGAGCCAGATCCGGCGCAACCAAGGACATGGCCGACGCGCGATCTACCGACAACACGAAGGTTACCGCGCAAATCGCCAACATCAAGGCCACGGTGAGCGCCGCCTGGGTCATAGCATCGCCGGTCTTATGCTTTCGGACGGCGCGGGCGAGCGCCTCCGGGTCGGAGGCGGACGTTCCAACGCTCAGCATGGCGAATTCGCGGAAGTCTGACATGTGAACCACTCGCATCAGCCGGTAGTTACTCACCTCAAGACGCGAATCAGCATTTCGGTTCCCGAGGACCACCGGAGGCTGAACCGCCACCGCGCTCCGATTGTGGCCGGCTGTGGACAAGCTGGGGAAAAACCGTGGCGCTTTAAAGGTTTCGATCAAACCGCCGTGAACGGAGCAGCCGGCGCCCGCTGCTCGCGCAGGACGTGGGCCGGCGCATAGTCGGGCTGCCACTCCATGTCCACATGGTCCGGCTGCCGCTCCACCCGCGCCAGCCACCGCCGCACGGCCGGATACCCGGCGAGATCGAACTCTCCCTCCGGCGCGAGGCGGGTGTGTGGATAAAGCGCGAGGTCGGCAATGGTGAGGCGCTCGCCCACGAAGAAGGAGCGAGCTTCCAGATGCCGCTCCATCACCCGCAGGGCGCCGTGGCCCTCTTCCATCCAGCGGTCCACGTCGTGGGTGCGCAGGTCTCTCCCGCCCCGCACCTGCCGCAGCCAGAAGCGGGCCTGCGCGATGCCGGGTTCGTGATTGTTCTGCTCGAAGAACATCCAGCGCAGCACCTCGGCCCGCTGGAGCCGGTCCTGCGGCAGCAGGTCGGTTCCATCGGCCAGATAGAACAGGATGGCGTTGGATTCCGCGAGGATGGTGCCGTCCTCAAGCTCCAGCAGCGGCACCCGCCCCTCGGGATTGAGCGAGAGGAAGCCGGGGGTACGGTTTTCGCCCGCGAAGATGTCCACTTCCACGAGCTGGAACGGGATGGCGAGGCCCGCCAGCAGGAGCCGCGCCTTGTAGGCGTTGCCCGACGACTGCGTGGAATAAAGCTTGAGCACGGCGCATCCTCCCGGTCTCGCCGCAGATGGCATCGGCGGGCGCCGGCCGCAAGGCGTGACATCACGGCAACGCTTGCGACACATCACCGAACTTGGCTTGTTCCAGACCATGACGAGGGTTAAATGATGGCGCCATCCCGCGCACAGATGGGTGGTAGCATCACGCAGCGCCGGGGCCTTGGCCTGCCGGCGCGCGAAACGCCCGGAGTTATGCGGCCCATGAGCCTGCTGTCGCCCGCCCTGAAGCGGATCAAGCCCTCGCCCACCATCTCTATCTCCAACAAGGCGCGCGAGCTGAAGGCTGCGGGACGGGACGTGATCGCCCTTTCTGCCGGCGAGCCGGACTTCGAGACCCCCGACAACATCAAGGAAGCGGCCATCGCCGCCATCCGCCGGGGCGAGACGCGCTATACCGCCGTGGACGGCATTCCCGAGCTGAAGGCCGCCATCGTCGCGAAGCTCAAGCGCGACAACGATCTCACCTACAAGCCGAGCCAGGTGTCCGTTGGCACGGGCGGCAAGCAGGTGCTGTTCAACGCGCTGGTGGCCACCGTCGGCCCCGGCGACGAGGTCATCATCCCCGCGCCCTACTGGGTCAGCTATCCCGACATCGTGGAATTCTGCGGCGGCACGCCCGTCCCGGTGATGACCACCATCGAGGACAATTTCAAGCTGCGCGCGGACGTGCTGGAGAAGGCGATCACGCCCAAGACCAAGTGGCTGATCTTCAACTCGCCGTCCAACCCCTCGGGCGCCGCCTACAGCCATGACGAGCTGAAGAAGATCACCGACGTTCTGGTGCGCCATCCCCATGTCTGGATCCTCACGGACGACATGTACGAGCACCTCGTCTATGACGACTTCAAGTTCGCCACCCCCGCCCAGGTCGAGCCCAGCCTCTATGACCGCACGCTGACCATGAACGGCGTGTCGAAGGCCTATTGCATGACCGGCTGGCGCATCGGCTATGCCGCCGGTCCCGAGGCCCTCATCAAGGCCATGGGCACGCTGCAGTCGCAGTCCACCTCCAACCCCTCCTCCATCGCCCAGTGGGCGGCGGTCGAGGCGCTGAACGGGCCGCAGGACTTCATCCCGCGCAACAACGCCGTGTTCAAGGGCCGCCGCGACCTGGTGGTGTCCATGCTGAACCAGGCGAACGGCCTTCAGTGCCCCACCCCGGAAGGCGCCTTCTACGTCTTCCCGAGCTGCGCGGGCACCATCGGCAAGACCACCAAGTCCGGCAAGGTCCTCGCCACCGACGAGGATTTCGCGACCGAACTGCTGGAACTGGAGAATGTGGCAGTGGTGCACGGGTCGGCCTTCGGCCTCGGCCCGGCCTTCCGCATCTCCTACGCCACCAGCACCGAGGAACTGGAAGAGGCGTGCCGCCGCATCCAGCGTTTCTGCGGCGAGTTGCGCTGAAAAACGGCGCAATTGCCAAGTTTGACGAAAGTGGGCAGGGTTCCGGGATCCGGGACCCTGCCTGTGCGTTGGCGGAACGCCGTAGGTCAGCCGAAGGCTGGGCGGCGTTCGGCATCAGACGGGCACGTCACCCTTTGGAGGAAAGCATGAAGACCCTTGTGAAAGCCGGTATCGCCGCCGCCATCGCCGGCACCGCCCTCATGTCCGCCGCGCTTCCGGCCGCCGCGCAGACGCGCGTCCAGATCGGTACGCTCGTGTGCAACATGAAGCCCAACGTGGCCTTCATCATCGGCTCCGTGCGTGAAGCCTCCTGCACCCTGAAGCCCGCCACCAAGTCCACCCGCGCCGGCAGCTACACCGCCACCATCCGCCGCTTCGGTCTCGACATCGGGATGAACGGCTCCGGCGTCATGATCTGGACCGTGCTGGCCCCCACCCGCAACGTGAACCCGAACGACCTGCGCGGCACCTATGCCGGCGTGTCGGCGGGCGCGGCCATCGGCGTCGGCCTCGGCGCCAACGCCCTCGTGGGCGGCTCCAACAGCACCATTGCCCTCCAGCCCCTGTCGGTTCAGGGCGAGACGGGCGTCAACATCGCGCTCGGCGTCGCCGACCTGACCCTGCGCTGATCCCTATCAGGACCGGAGCGCTGTGCTTCGGTCCTTTTTTCACGAGAGACCACCATGCGACTTCCTGTTGCGCTTGCGGCCATCGCCGCCACTGCCGCCTTCATCGTTCCTGCCGCTGCCCAGACCGCTCCCAAGGTTCAGGTCGGCGTCCTGCGCTGCAACGTCGCCCCCTATGTGGGCATGGTGCTGGGCTCCGTGCGCGAGATGACCTGCGACTTCATCGCCGGCCCGAGCAACACCGTTCTCGCCCAGTACAAGGGCACGGCCCGTCGCCTCGGCGTCGATGTGGGCTTCGGCGGCGCCGGCGTGCTCGGCTGGACCGTGTTCGCCCCCACCAGCTCCAAGGCGGCCGTTGACCTCTCCGGCTCCTATGCCGGCGTGTCGGCGGATGCGGCGATCGGCATCGGCGGCGGCGCGAACGTGCTGCTCGGCGGCTCCGGCAGCACCATCGCCCTCCAGCCCGTCTCCGTGCAGGGCTCCACCGGCCTCAACGTGGCCGCCGGCCTGTCCGACCTGACGCTGACCCCCGTCGCGCCTGTCGCCA
>NCCY01000291.1 GCA_002279855.1 Rhizobiales bacterium 12-68-15 | reverse complement strand
GGCCTGAGCCTCGGCAATAACTATACCTCACAGGCCGGCATGGCCCGATTTGCGGTTCACTTCTGATGAGCGTCCTCGAACAGGCGGTCTCCGTTTCCGTGCCTGCGGTGCCCCCGCAGACGACGGACCTCACCTGTTCGCGCGGCTTTGGCGCCTGGCTGGCGCAGCACCGGGTGAGCCTGGCCTTCTCGTCCTACCAGTCGGGTCAGCTCTTCCTCATCGGCCGGCTGCCGAGTGGCGCCGTCTCGTTCCATCAGCGGGATTTCGAGCGGGCCATGGGCCTGTGGTGGGAGCCTGGCCGCCTGTTCCTCGCCTCCATGGTGCAGATCTGGCGGCTGGAGAATGTGCTCGGCCCGCACGAGCGGGCGAACGCGCATTTCGACCAGCTTTTCGTGCCGCGCACGGCACGCATCACCGGCGATGTGGATGCCCACGAAATGGTGGTGGAGGCGAACGGGCGGGTGGTGTTCGTGAACACCAAATATTCCTGTCTCGCCACCTTCAGCCTCTCCCACAGCTTCAAGCCGCTCTGGAAGCCGAAATTCGTCTCCCGCCTCGCCGCCGAGGACCGCTGCCACCTGAATGGGCTCGCCCTTGAGAATGGCCGCGTGCGCTATGTGACGGCGGTGAGCGAGACGGATGTGGTGGACGGCTGGCGGCCCCACCGGGCAGGAGGGGGCGTGGTGATCCGGGTGGAGGATGACGCCGTGGTGGCGCGGGGCTTCTCCATGCCCCATTCGCCGCGTGTGCATGACGGTGCGCTCTATGTGCTGGATTCAGGGCGCGGCTATCTGGTGCGGGTGGACCCGGTGACGGGCGCGAAGCAGGATGTGGCCTTCTGCCCCGGCTTCATGCGCGGGCTCGCCTTCCACGACAACCATGCCATCGTGACCCTCTCCCTGCCGCGCAATCTCAACTTCCATGGCCTGCCCATTGAGGAGGAGATCGCCCGTCGTGGCGGCGAGCCGTGGTGTGGTGTGCAGATCATCAACCTCGCCACCGGGGACGTGGTGGAGTGGATCCGGCTCGACGGGGCCATCCGCGAACTGTTCGACGTGGTGGCCATGCCGGGTGTGGAGTGCCCCATGGGCGTGCCGCTACAGGGGCCGGACCTCTCCAATCTCATCACCTTCGAGGCGCCGGACCGGGCGCTCGACGAACCGGGATGGGCCTGAGCGCCGGCGAGGCTCCACCCTGGGAGCCGTGTGGTTTCGTGCGCCCTGAAATCCTGCTGCTTTGAAATCCGCAGAATCCCGTGCCTTTGCGGGCAGGTCTCAGCCCTGCCCGAGATAGAGACGCGCCGCCCGCTCGTCGGACAGAAGGTCCGCCGCTGATCCCTCCAGTGCCACCTTGCCTGCGTCCAGAATGGCGCCGCGATGGGAAATGGCCAGCGCCTGCCGCGCCCGCTGCTCGATGAGAAAGACCGCCGTGCCGGTCTTCGCCAGCGCGGCGATGCGCTCGAAGCTCTCCGCCACACGCGCGGGGGAGAGTGCGGCGGTCGGCTCGTCCAGCACGATCACGGCCGGGCGGGTCATCAGGGCGCGGGCAAAGGCGAGTTGCTGGCGCTCCCCGCCCGACAGGCTGCCGGCGCGGGCGCGGCTGCGCTCCGCGAGGGCGGGAAACATGGCGAACATTTCGGCGATGCGTTGCCGCCGGTCCGCGACGCCTTCCACCACCGCCAGATTTTCGCGGACGGACAGGGAGGGAAAGACGTTCGCCACCTGCGGCACATAGCCGATGCCGGCGCGGGCGCGTTCCTCGGCGGGCAGGCGGGTGATGTCGCGCCCCTCCAGCAGCACGCGGCCCTCCACGCGCGGCAGCAGGCCGACCACCGCCTTGGCGAGGGTGGACTTTCCCGCGCCATTGGTGCCGGCGACGGTCAGCACCTCGCCGGCCGAGAGGGCGAGGTCGATGCCGTTGAGGATGTTCACCTCGCCATAGCCCCCGGCGAGGGTCTCGATGGTGAGCATCATGCCGCCGCTCCCCCCAGATAGGCATCGCGCACCCGCGGGTCCGCCAGCACCTCGGCCGGCGTGCCGGAGGCGATCAGACGGCCGCGATCCATGACGTGCAGCGTGGACACGAGCCGGTTCAGCGCCGGCAGGTCGTGCTCGATGATGAGAAAGCCGATGCCCCGCGCATGCAATTCGCGGATGCGCACCGAAAGCTCCTCGACCAGCACCGGATTGACCCCGGCGAACGGCTCGTCCAGCAGGATCATGCGGGCGCCCGTCATCAGCGCGCGGCCGAGTTCCACCAGCTTCTTCTGCCCGCCCGAAAGGCGGCCCGCCGGCACGTCCGCCACCTTCTGCAGGCGCAGGAAGGCGATGGTCTCCTCCACCTTCGCGGCAATCTCCGCCTCCTGCGCCTTGACGAGGCCGGGGCGGAAGAAGGTGGCGATGAGCCGTTCGCCGGCCTGTCCGGGGCTGGCCGCCATCAGGTTCTCGCGCACCGTGAGGTGAGCGAATTCGCGCGGCACCTGGAAGGTGCGCACCATGCCGGCGCGCGCCCGCTCCATGGGTGTGGCCCGTCCGAGCGGCCGGCCCTCGAACGAAACATCGCCCGCATCCGCCCCGAGAAAGCCGGTGACAAGGGAGAAGAGGGTGGACTTGCCCGCGCCGTTCGGCCCGATCACGCCCACCAGCGCGCCGGCGGGAACATCGAAGCGGACATCGTCCACCACGCGCAGGCCGCCATAGGCTTTGGTGAGTCCCTGGATGGAGAGGGTCATTTGCGGGTGAAATCCCCCATCAGGCCCTGCGGGCGGTACATGGTGAAGAGGATGAGGGCGAGGCCGACCACGCCAAGGCGGACGCTGGCCATGGCCACTTCCGAGATGAAGGGCATCACGTCGCGCAGGAAGCGCGAGCCTTCGAGGAAGACCATCAGCAGGATCGCGCCCACCAGCGCGCCCGAAATCCGCCCGACGCCACCCATGATGATGGCCATCCAGACCTGGAAGGTCATGAGGGGGATGAACTGGTCGGGCGAGATGTAGCCGATATAGTGGGCATAGACCGCCCCGGCGATGCCAGCGAGGCCCGCGCCCAGCACCAGAACCTGGATCTTGAAGCCGGCCGGGTCCTTGCCCAGCGCCTTCACCGCGTCCTCATTGTCCCGGATCGCCTCGATCATCCGGCCGAAGGGCGAGCGCACGATGCGCCACATGGCGGCGACCGCCACGAGGTTCAGCGCCACCAGCAAGCCGAGCACGGCCAGCGCCTGGGTGGTGCCGGTGAGCATGCCGAACATCTTCGGGATGCCGGCAATGCCCTGCACGCCATTGGTCAGCCAGCCTTCGCTGGTGACGACAAGGCGCACCACCTCGGAAAAGCCCAGCGAGACGATGGCGAAATAGTCCTCCCGCAGCCGGATGCTGACGAGGCCCAGCGGCCAGGCCGCAAGCATGGCGAACAGCGCGGCCAGCGGAAAGGTGACCAGCATGGAGACACCGTGGCTGCCGATGATGGCGGTGGTGTAGGCGCCCACGCAGAAGAAGCCCACATGCCCGGGGCGCACCAGCAGCACCAGCAGAAGAACCACGAAGGCGAGCGCCAGCTTGTAGGTGAAGCCCACATAGGGCGTGGCAATCTCCTGCAGCACGCCCAGAAGCACGCCCGCCACCACCGCCCCGATCGGGTGGCCGATGCCCCCCAGCACCGCAGCTGCAAACACCGGGATGAGCATTTCCCAGCCCATTTCCGGCAGCACCACGGTCTTGATGCCGAGCAGCACGCCGGCCAGCGCCGCGACCGCACCGGAGAGCGCCCACAGGCCGAACATGACCTTGCGGGGGGCGATGCCGGAGACGCGGGCCAGCATCGGATCATCCGCCACCGCGCGCATCCGCCGCCCCATGGGGGTGGCATGCAGGATCAGAAAGACGACCGCGAGGGTCGCCAGCGCGGTCAGGCCGATCTTCAGGTCGTTCGGCTGGATGCGCACGTCGAACCAGCGCCAGGGCCGCACCAGCGGCGTCTGGAACACCTGCTGCCCGTGGCCGTAGAACAGCCCGAGGACGGCGCGGATGAAGAAGCCGACGCCGATGGAGGCGAGCAGCGCGGAAACCGACGGGCGCCCTTCCAGAACGCGGAACACCAGCACATAGGAGGCGACGCCCGCCAGCGCGCCGGCGGCGAGACCCGCAAGGCCGCCCACCAGCATGGAGCCGGAGGCGGCGAAGCCGGCCAGCGCCGCATAGGCGCCGCAGGTCATGAAGTCGCCCGTGGCGGCATTGGCGAACCGCGCCACGCCGAAGACGAGGGTCAGCGCGAGCGCCGCCAGCCCGATGACGAGCCCCGACATGAGCCCGCTGATGACGAGTTCGAGAAAGCCGCTCATGCGCGCCTCGCGGCGGATGCGCCCGGCGGGCGGGGAAGGGGGCACGGGGTCACGGGTCGGTCCTCAATCCCGCGCGGCGCGGGTCGGCGGTTGCACATGGACGGCGGCGCAGCGGCGCCCGCCGGGAGGGCGGGGGACGCCGTGTCCCCCGCCGCAGGCGTCAGAGCTTCACCACATACTTCCGCTCGATCTTGCCCTTGGTCACGAAGGAGACGGAGAAGTCGGGCGTGACGTCGCCATACTGGTCGAAGTCGAGGATGGACGAGGCGCCCTGATAGTCGATCTTGCCGTCCTTCAGCGCCGCCTTGCCTTCCGCGAAGGTGGAGACGGTCTTGCCGCCGGGGCCGGAGACCTCGCGCAGCTTGCCGGCAATGGCGGCCACGTCCGCATTGGGGCCGGCCGCTTCCATGGCGAGCGCGAGCACCACCACCATGTCCCAGGTCATGGCGGCATAGACGTTCGACAGGCCGGGCTGGTTCATGGCCTTCTGGTAGGCCGCGTCATAGGCCTTGAACGCCTCGGAGCCCTCGTTGGAGATGCTGTCCACGGCGATGATGCCCTCGGTCACCTCCGGCCCCAGCGCCTGCACGAGCTGCGGATTGGCGGCCCAGGCGGGGATGATGAACCTGGTGGTCTCGCCGGTCTGGAACCACTCGCGCAGGATGATGGTGGTGTCGGCGAGATAGGAGCCCATGACGATCACGTCGGGCTTGGCCGCCAGCACCTTCTGGAGCTCGGCGCGATAGCTCGGCTGGTTCGGCTCATAGACCACGTTCGCGACCACCGTCCCGCCCTGCGCTTCCCACGCCTTGCGGAAGCCCTCGGTGTTGCCGATGCCGGAGGCATTGTTGAAGGCCATGGTGGCCGGCCGCTTGAAGCCTTCCTTCTTCGCCACTTCCGCGAAGGCGCGACCGAACCGGTCATTGGTGGCCTGGAAGCGGAACAGCAGGCCCTTGGCGTTCGCCGGCGGCACCGAGAGGGCCGGGGCGCCCGACGTGTTCATGAGGATGATGCCGGCATCGTTGGTGAGCGGCGCCACGGCGAGCGAGACGCCCGAAGCCCAGGTGCCGAGCACGGCCTGCACCTTGTTCACCTCGATCAGCTTCTTCGCCGCGAGCACGGCCGCCTGCGGCTGGGTCTGGGTGTCCTCGGCGGACACTTCCAGCTTGCGGCCGGCGGCGCCGCCCGCCGCATTCACCATCTCGGCGGCGGCAAGGATCATCTTCTGCATGCCCGTCCCGTAGGGTGCGCCGGCACCCGTGATGGGATTGAGCGCGCCGATGCGGAACGCCGCCGACTGGGCGAGCGCGCCCCGCGTCAGGGCCGGGAGAAGGAGCGTGCCCGCGAGGCCCGCGAGCGTCTGGCGGCGAGAAAGTGTCACGGCTGGGATCCCCTTAGTCTGGAATGTCTTGCGATCTGGAGGTTCTTGGTCGTTCAGGACAGGGACAACGGGTCAGGAGAGGCGCGTGTGCTTGGCGAAGGCGCCGCCCTTCATGATGATCGGCATGTGCTGGCCCTGCCGCGTCAGCAGGGCGAGGTCGGCCAGCGGGTCGCCATCCACGACGATGAGGTCGGCGAAGGCACCGGCCGCCACCGTGCCGATCTGGCCTTCCATGCGCAGCAGACGCGCCGCGACGGTGGTGGCCGAGGCGATCACCTCATGGGCCGGCAGCACGCGGCCGCGAATGACGAATTCCTCGGACTGGTGACGATGCATCTCGCCGAGCAGGTCGGAGCCATAGGCCATGGACAGGCCCGCCTCGCGCATGATGGCGACGGATTCCATGCCTGCGAGCCGGACACTGTCGATCTTGGCGATGGAGCCCGCCGGGAAGCCCATGGCGGCGCCCTCCGCGGCGAGCTTGTCATAGGTGACGAGGGTGGGCACGGCGATGGCTCCGCGCTCCGCCGCGAACTTCGCCGTCTCCGCCTGGATCAGGTTGCAATGTTCCAGGGAGTGGACGCCGCATTCCACCGCGCGGCGGATGCCCTCGTCCGTGTAGAGATGGGCGGAAACATAGGTGCCGGCATTCTCCGCCTCTTCCACCACCGCCAGCAATTCCTCGCGGGCAAAGCCCAGGAAGTGGATGGGATCGGTGGGCGAGGCGACACCGCCATTGGCCATGATCTTGATGAAGTCGGCGCCGCCCTTGATCTCTTCGCGTGCGGCCCGGCGCATCTCCGGCACGCCATCCACCACGCGGCCGAGCGCGCCGAGGCGGAAGCCCGTGCGCGGGGATTCGCGATCGTCATAGGGGCCGCGGAAGTCGCAATGCCCGCCGGTCTGGCTCAGCGCCTTGCCGCAGATGACCATGCGGGGAGCGGGCAGGAAGCCCTCCGCCGCCGCCACCTTCAGGCCCCGGTCCGCGCCGCCGAGGTCGCGCACGGTGGTGAAGCCGCGCATGAGCATCTCGCCCAGCAGCTTCATGGCCCGCACGGCGACGAGGCTGTCCGGCAGCTTCGCATTGGCACCGAGGTCCGCGAGGCAGGCGATGGTGTGCACATGGGCGTCGATGAGGCCCGGCATGAGCGTGCGGCCCTTGAGGTCGATCACCTCCGCGCCCTGCGCGGTGATCTTCGGCGCCACCTCGCGGATGCGGTCGCCCTCGACGAGCACATCCACCGGCGCGCCGCGCTCCGCAGAGGTGCCATCGACAATGCGCGCATTGGTGAAGAGAAAGGCCATGTGCTGAAGCTCCGATGACATCATGTGCGGGCAGCGCGGGGCGCCGCGCGTTT
>NCCY01000290.1 GCA_002279855.1 Rhizobiales bacterium 12-68-15 | reverse complement strand
CGGAAGGCGGACGCGGTGTTCTCGATGACACCGCGCGCCGCATCATGCAGGCCGCGATGCGCGATCGGCCGACGGATCAGGTCGCGAAGATCGTGCATCTGCGGCGGCCGGATCAGGCGATCTCGACGATCGCCTCGACTTCCACGGCGGCGTTGAAGGGCAATGCGGCGATGCCCACCGCCGAGCGGGCATGCCGGCCCTTGTCGCCGAACACTTCCACCAGCAGGTCGGAGCAGCCGTTCATCACGGCGGGGTGGTCGGGGAATTCCAGGGTGGAGTTCACGAAGCCAACCAGCTTCACCACGCGCACCACCTTGTCGAGGCTGCCGGTCGCGGCCTTCACCTGCGCGAGGATATTGATGGCGCACAGGCGGGCGGCGGCGCGGCCGTCTTCGATGCTCATGCCCGCGCCGAGCTTGCCGGCGGTGACGGTGCCGGCGGCGTCCACGGACACCTGTCCGGAGACGAAGAGGAGATTGCCCGTCTGCACCACCGGAACATAATTGGCGAGCGGAGGCTTGGGCGAGGGCAGGGTGATGCCAAGTTCGGCAAGCTTCTGGTCGATGGACATGCACGTCTCCTGCGGCGGGTGAAAAACCTCGACTTCAACGCGGGGCGCCATCGAATTGGCACGAAGCTCCGCGCACTTCAAAAGTCCGCGTCTCTCTTGGCCGATGCCGGGATGAGGTGCAAGGTCGTGAACACATTTCCGCCCGGATCGGCGGTGCGTCAGGAGATCAGGAATGCGGCAGCTTATGCGCGAGGCCACACTGGGCACGGCCATTCTCATCATGGCGGCGCTGGTGTCGGCACAAGCAGGCGCCGATCCCCTGATGGCGCATCGCGCGACATATCTCCTCGGGCTCGACGCCTCCCGGCCTTCGGTGAAGCTGGACAGCGCCAGTGGCCGGATCGATTACGAAATCTCCGGGGACGCCTGCTCCGGCTACAGCGTCAAGCTGCATCAGGCCAATGAAGTGGATACGGGCGAAGGCTCCAGCGTGCGGAGTGACATGACCTCCAGCAGTTGGGAGGACGGGGAGGGTAAAACCTACCGTTTCAACACCGTTACGAGATCCAACGACCGTACCAGCAGCGATGTGGATGCGGTTGCCACCCGCAAGGACGGCGTGCTCTCCGTCGAGATCAGGAAGCCGGTGGCCGATACCGTCGAACTCAAGGGCAATATCCTTTTGCCCACCCAGCATGTGGTCAACGTGCTCGACGCCGCCGCCAAGGGCGAAACGCTGGTGGAGGCGCGGGTCTTCGACGGCTCCGACGATGGCGACAAGGTCTATGACACCCTCGCCATCATCGGGCGGCCGGCGAAGGGGGACGAAAACCTCCCCGAAACCGCCAAGGCTGCCCTTTTCGGCGTTCCCCGCTATCCCGTGACCATCAGCTATTTCGACACCGGCAAAAGCTCGGAAAAACCCGCTTACGTCATGGCCATGTCGCTTTACGCCAATGGCGTCATCGGATCGATGAAGATCGACTATACGGATTTTGTCCTGCAGGGCCGCCTCGACAGCTTCGAGGCGCTCAAAGCCAGCGGGGATTGCAAGAAATAGGTGCGGGATGGCGGATCTGAAGGTGGTTCATCTCACCCTGCGCGGTCGCGTTCAGGGTGTCGGCTATCGCGCCTGGTGTGCGCGGGAAGCGCAGGCCAGAGGGCTCCGGGGCTGGGTGCGCAACCGGCGCAGCGGCGCGGTGGAGGGTGTGTTCGCCGGCCCTGCGCCTGCCGTGGACGAGATGGTCCAGGCCTGTCACACCGGGCCCGCCGGCGCGCGGGTGGATGACGTTCTCCAGCATGACGCCGCAGAGACTGCCCTGGCCGCCGGAGGGGGCGGGGATGGATTTCACATTCTGGAGACGGTGTAGCATTCCCGCTACGGTCCGCCTCTTCCTGTCACGCAATCGCCGGCTGACGGTGGCGGGAGGCGGGGCAGGGGGCTATAGCCGGGAGTAGGTGACGCCCGCCGCATCGGAGTGAGACGTGCCCGCGACCGTTCCGGCCGAACGCAGCCTGCTGCGCCCCCCTGCCTTCCCCCAGTCCTGGGGGTATATGGAAACCGTTCCGCCTGCGCCCTGGTGGGCGACACCCGGTGGTGTCGCACTCATCGTCGGCGTCTGGGCGCTGATCCATATGGCCATTTCGGTCTTCATGGAGGGCGCGATCAATGTGGACGATTCGATCGAGAGCTACCTCGTCCAGTCGTTCGAGGTCAGCTATGTGCCGCGCAACCCGCCGGTGTTCGACTGGATTCTCTACGCCATCCAGAAGGTGACGGGGCCGGGGCCGCTCTCCTTCACGATCCTGCGCTACGGCCTTCTGTTCACCTGCGCGATGCTGGTCTATCGCATCGCCCGCCACGCGCTGACCGACCCGCGCCTTCAGGCGCTGGCGGTGTTTTCCATGTCGGCGCTGTGGGTGGTGGGCTATCACAGCCACCGCATCCTCACCCATTCCAATGTCATGATCGTCGCCATCGCGGGCTTCATGCTCACGCTGATGGCCATCGCACGGGGACAGCGCTCGCCCTGGCTCTATGCAGGCCTCGGGGTGTGGATCGTGGTGGGGGTGGTCGGAAAATTCGGCTTCATTGCCTTCTTCGTCGCCCTATTCATCTCCAGCATGCTGGAGCCGAATTTCCGGCGCGCCTTCCTAAGCCCACGCATCGCGATCACCCTGCTGGTCGCAGCGATCCCCATCGGCCTGTATGTGCTGGCTCTTTACCTGCTCAAGCAGGATGTGGTGGCCGCGACCGCCGATGTGGTGGCGGGCAGTGCCACGGCCGGATGGACCAAGGTGCTGGATACCTTCATCAGCGCCTGGGTGGGCTATCTGCTGCCGTTCCTCGGTCTGGCCGGGCTCGCCTTCCTGCCCTGGAACCGGGGCGAGGGTGCACGGGACGCAAGTGCCGAACAGGCCTCCATCCGCCATGTGCTGCGTGCCCTGATCCTGATCGGCACGTTCGGCACCCTGATCGCGGTGCTGGCCATCGGCTCCACCAGCCTGAGGGACCGGTATTTCCACGTCTTCTTCCTGTTCGCGCCGGTCTACATCTTCATGGAACTGGAGCGGCTTGGCGGCTGGCAGGATCGGGTGCGGATCTATCTGGCGCTGCTGCTGCTTGTCGCGGTCGGCGTCGTCGGCGCCCGGGCTGCCGTCACGCTCTGGCCGGACCCGCGCCTGTGCGGGCGGTGTATGGCGGCCGAGCCGCTGGCGAAGCTGCGGCCCGTGGTGCTGGAGAAGCTCGGCGCGCATCCCACGCTTGTGGCGGCAGATCGCAATTCCGCCGGGCGGCTGCGTGCCGCCATTCCGGAAGCGCGGGTGGTGATCGTCAACGAGCCGGCCTATCGGCCGCCATCCCGCCCGACCACCGGCTGCGGGCAGGTCACCGGGATCATCAACGGCTCCGGTGAGTTCGCGCCGCCACGCATGGAAGGCACCGCCATCGATGTGTGGGTGAAATGGTGGGCACCGCTGATGAAGCCGAAGCGCGAGAGCTTCTGGCAGATCACCCCGCTGCCACCCGACAGCCCGCTCTGCCGCTGAGGGCAGGGCGCTAGCGGGCGGACGCTCAAGGCGTCAGGCCGCCCATTGGCCTGCCCCAGCCCGAAGCGACCGCCTGCTCCCGCAGATCGGTTCCCTGGAGGCGAGACGGCGAATTTGGCGTTTTCAGCGCCTTCGCCGTGTCCATGCCCGTTCTTCGGCTGCGTTTGCACGTGAGAGCGAATTTCGGGGCACAAGGGGATCGCCGCCAAAGGGCATCTCATCCTCCAGACGGCAGCCGTGGCAT
>NCCY01000289.1:3889-6003 GCA_002279855.1 Rhizobiales bacterium 12-68-15 | reverse complement strand
CCGGTCCAGAGCATCAGGCAGACATCGGCGACGATGAAGGAGACGCCCAGCGTCACCAGCACCTGGCCCTGGGCGTTGCCGGCGAGCTTGCGCAGCAGGCCCCGCTCCAGCACGATGCCCAGCACGCCCACCGCGAGGCCCGAGAGCAGGGCCGCCACCCAGAAGTTCGCGCCCCAGTTCATGAAGGTCGCGCCGAAATAGGCGCCCAGCATGAAGAAGGCACCGTGGGCAAGGTTCGGCATCCGCATCAGGCCGAAAATCAGCGAGAACCCGGATGACAAGAGGAACAGCAGCCCGCCGAAGGCGATGCTGTTCAATGTCTGAATGAGCCAGAATTGCATTCCCGTCTCCCATATCGGAGCGTCGTGGCAGCCCCGGGCGAGCGGCATCGGCCCGGGGCTGCGGTGCGGACGGCAAGCCGCCCGCAGGCGAGGCTGCGCGGGGTCAGTTCTCGAGGAACTTCGCCGGCGGGTAATCGCGCGAGTAGACCGGGTTCTTCAGGAAATCCTCGGGCTTGGTGTTCCAGAACTGGCTGACATTCTCGTAGGTCTTGATGACCGCATTCACGAGGCGCCCGTCCTGCTTTTCCACCCGTCGGATATAGACGTTGCCGATGACGTTGCCGTACTTGTCGAAGGAGACGGGGCCACGGCAGGTGTCTTCGACCTTGTTGGCGCGCAGCGCATCCATGAGCGCCTGCTTGTCGCCGCCGCCCCCCGCTGACTTGATGGCGGCTTCCAGCACGGCGCCGGCGGTGTAGGTGGCGGCGCCGTAATAGCCGGGATCCACCTTGTATTCGCGCCGCATGCCTTCAACGAGCTTCTTGTTGGCGGGGTTGTTGAGGGTCGCGGAATAATAGTTCACCGACAGAAGGCCGATAGCATCGTCGCCCATCTGCTGGAGCAGGCTCTCGTCGAACGCCGTCATGCCGCCCAGGAGGGCGATCTTGCCCTTGAGGCCGTATTCGTTGAACTGACGGAAGAAGCGGAAGCCGTTCGAGCCGGCAAAGGCCGCGAACATGCCGTCCACCTTGGTGTTGATCTGCGCGATATAGGTGCCGTAGTCCGGCACGGCGAGCGGCGGCCAGAGCTTCTGGACGATCTTGCCGCCATCCGCCTCGAACACAGCCTGGAAGCCCGAGTTCTGCTCGTGCCCATAGGCGATGTCGTCGGCGATGGTGGAGCAGCGCTTGTACTTCAGCTCCTTCGCCGCATAGTCACCCATCACGTGGCTACACTGGGACGACGTGGAAGTCACGCGGACGAACCACGGATTGGCCCGACGCTGGGTCATGTCATCAGCCGCCGCCACCGACAGGGTGGGGGTCTTGGTCTCGCGGATATAATCGTCGAGCGCGAGCGCCTCCTGGGTGGAGAGCGGGCCGATCATGGCGGAGATCTGGTTGCGCTCCACCAGTTCCTGCATCTTGGTGCGCGCCACGGCCGGGGCGCCGCCGGTATCCACCGTGACGATCTCCACCGGCACGCCGGCGAGGACGTTGTTGCGCTCTTTCATGTACAGGTTGAGCGCCTGCTCCATCTGGATTCCGCCCGAGGCGAGCGGGCCGGTCTTCACGGTCATGAAGCCGACGCGGATGGGCTTCGGCTGCGCACGCACCGCCGGTGCGCCGAGCGCCGCGAGGCCCACGCCGGCACCGATGCCCTGGATGACACTCCTGCGATTCAAGATCATGGTCATCTCCCTGAGGTTTCCCTGATGCGGGCGGACGGCCCGCGCTCCGGCGCCCTGTTTTTCGGGGCTTTCCGGTCCTTCCCTGACTGCCCGGGGGTGTTGGCGCACCCCGCGAGCCGTGATCCGTGCGCGGCCGGACGGGTCCGGCCGCGGGGCCGTCACTTCGACGGAATGATGGGCAGGAGCACGTAGGACTCCCGCTCGGGCGAGAAGTGCAGCGTGGTGGTCCCGCCGAACACCTCCGGCGGCCGGTCCAGCGGATCGTTGTGCAGGAACGGCCCGCAGCCGGTCAGTTCGTTCTTGAAGTTGGACAGCTTGCCGCCGGACCCGCCCGGCCATTCATAGTCCTTGCCGCGCACGGACAGGCCGATGCGGTAGCCCTTCGGAACCACGATGGAGGTCGGCCAGATCTCGATATCGAG
>NCCY01000289.1:0-3819 GCA_002279855.1 Rhizobiales bacterium 12-68-15 | reverse complement strand
GTCAGGCCCTCGCCCATCGCGTCGAATGAGCGCTCGGAGACATTCTGCACCGGCTCCGGCGCGAGACGGCCGTTGCGCGGATGCAATTGCATCTTCGTCCACTGTGTGCGGGCGAGCGGCCACTCGTTCTCCGTGCGCTCGACGAACTTCTCGCCGGGATGACGAACCTGGAGCAGGACGCGGGGATGCTGGTCCCAGCCATTGTCTTCGCCCTTCAGGAAGTGATCGAAGAAGCGCAGCTGAAGCTCACGGCCGTAATCGGTGTAGAAGTGCGTCCAGTGCTCGATGCCGTGGACCTCCAGCCACTTGTTCTTCGACGCGGCGCGGACGAAGCCCTCGAAATTGCCGCGTGGATGCAGGCCCTGCCCGCCCCAGTTGGCCGCCGAGAGGAAGGGCACCTCGATGTCGTCCCAGACCGGCGACCGGTCCTTGTGATACTCGTCGTCCAGATCGTGGGAGCGGATGTCGGCGCCGAAATCGATCCGGTTGGCCGCCAGTTCCTCCTCGGAGAGCAGCTCCGGCCCGCAGACCAGCTGGCCATGCGCCCGCGAGCGACGGCCGCGCTCGCCGATGCCGTACTGCACCGTCTTCACCTGCATGTCGTACCAGTTGGCCCAGAAGGTGGAGAGGATGCCGCCATGGTGGGTCATGTCGCGGTACCAGTCCGCAGAGCCTTCCCAGATGCACATGGCCGCAAGGTGGGGCGGCTTGTGCTTGGCGACGTGCCACTGGTTGGAACCGAAATAGGAAATGCCGTTGAGGCCCACCTTCCCGGTGCTCCAGGACTGGACGGCGGCCCATTCGATGCAGTCGTAGAAGTCTTTCTGCTCGCGCGGACCAAACGGGTCCACGAAGCCGGGCGAGGTGCCGCAGCCGCGGCTGTCCACCCGCACGCAGGCATAGCCGTGCGGCACCCACTTCTCCGGGTCCACCACTTCCCAGGCCTGGTAGAGGTTCGAGGAGCCGGCGGTCACGTCCGGATGCTTCTCCGCCATGCGGTTCCACGCAGAGGGATAGCCCTCCTGGAAGGAGAGGCCCTTGGCATAGGGACCATAGGTCAGGATGACCGGATACTTGCCCTCGGCCATGGGCAGGAAGACGTCGGCACGCACCACGAGGCCGTCATCCATCTCGATCGGCACATCCCAAAGGACGCGCATGCCCGAGCGGGTCTCGGTGAATGCGGGATACGGCTTGCGCCGGGATCCAGGCGTGACTGAGGGTTGGCGCGCGTCGGTGCTGCCCATGTAGGCTCCTCCCAGAGCTATGTTGTTTTTCTCGAGCGCTTGGCGCGCTTCGTCTTCCATCATGCTAATGATCGGTTGATAATTAGCAAGTCAAAAACATGCTGCGTTGCAGGCAGGGTGAAACGCCGGACATCAGACAGGCCGAAGGGCCGCCAGGGAGCACAGCCATGAAAATCGGGTTCGCGGGCATGGGACGCATGGGGGCGGCGATGGCGCTGCGCCTGCTGGAACTGGGGCATGAGGTGACGGTCTGGAACCGCAGCCCGGACAAGCTCCAGCCGCTTGCGGATGCCGGCGCGCGCACCGCGCCGACGCCTGCGGCGCTGGTCGCCGACACGGAGGTCGTCATCACCAGCCTGCTGGACGGCGACGCGCTGCGCGCCGTGTTCGAAGGGCCCGACGGGCTCCTGTCCGCCGATCTTTCAGGCCGCCTCGTCATCGAGATGAGCACGGTGCTCACCCGCGAGGAGGAAGAGCTGGCGCGCAAGGTGAAGGCGGCGGGCGCGGGCTTCGTGGAATGCCCGGTGGGCGGCACCACCGGCCCGGCGCGCACCGGGAGGCTGCTCGGCCTCGTGGGCGGCGATGCGGCGGACGTGGCCCGCGCCCGTCCGCTTCTGGAGCAGCTCTGCCGCCGGGTGGAGCATGTGGGGCCGAACGGCGCGGGCGCCGCGCTGAAGCTGGCCATCAACCTGCCCCTGCTGGTCTATTACCAGTCGCTGGGAGAGGCCTATACGCTGTGCCGCAAGGCCGGCCTCGACACCAGATGGCTGGTGGAATTCCTCGCCGACACCTCGGGCGGTGTGAACATCCTGAAGATGCGCGCCGACCCCATCGCCGCCGCCCTCGCGGGCGAGGATACGGGGGAGGCCACCTTCTCGGTGGACGGCATCCGCAAGGATCTGCGCACCATGCTGGCGGAAGCGCGGGAGCTCGGCACCGATCTGCCCGTGACCGCCGCCGCCCTCTCGGTCTATGACGAGGCGTCCGAGACGGGGCTTGGCCCCAAGGACGGCTCCATGCTGGCCGGCTTCTGGCCGCATCGCGACCGCACCTGAGTCCCCAAGGCACTACCGGAGGAGAGTTTCTTGAGCATTTCCCTTGCAAAGGCTGACGTCATCGTCGCCGCCGCCCTCGAAAAGGGCCACGAAATGAAGTTCGCCCCGCTGACGGTCGCGGTGCTCGATGCCGGCGGCCATCTGGTGGCCTTCAAGCGGGAGGATCGCTCCGGCATCCTCCGGCAGGAAATCGCCACGGGCAAGGCCTATGGCGCGCTCGGCATGGGCTTCGGCTCGCGCGAACTCGGCGAACGGGCGGTGAAGGTGCCGCATTTCATGAACGCGCTGATGGCGGCCAGCGGCGGCCGCGTCGTGCCCGTTCCGGGCGGCGTGCTGATTCTCGATGGCGGCACGATCATCGGCGCGGTCGGCATTTCCGGTGACACGTCCGACAATGACGAGATCTGCTGCCTCGCCGGCATCGCCGCCGCCGGCTATGTGGGCCAGACCGGCCTCAACCCGCCGGCGTGACGAAAAAGGCCCCGAAGCGCGGCTCCGGGGCCATGTCTCAACCGGGTGTCACCGGGATATCACCAGCCGGCGCGGCAGACGCGCTCGACCCAGTAGGGGCTCCACCAGCACTTCAGGAACGTGCCCGTGCCGTTCAGCGGGCTGTAGACCAGCGGCGCGGTGACGAGATTGACCGGCCCGCCGCTTGAGGGGATGTCGCCATCCAGCAGCGTCGCGTTGAAGGTCAGCGTGGTGCCGTTCTGGGTGACGCTGCCGAGTTCGACGATCACCTGGGTGGGCGTCGGGCCGAGAATGGTCAGCGCCGCATTGGGCGGATCATTCTTGAACACCTGAACCGTGGCGTTCCACAGCTTCACGAACTGCTCGCTGGTCATGCTGCCGCCGATGCGCTCGGGGCGATCCACCCGGAAGGTGGTCACGGGGGGCACGCCGGTCAGCGTCAGCGTCTTCCCGTCAAAGGCCATGGTGGCGGCCTGCTGGGTCAGGATCATCTCGATCGGACGGCTGATCTGCACTTCCGCACGCGCCGGCGTTCCGGCCTGCGTCATGCCGGGCTTTGCGGGCGCAGCGGCCGCCGGAGGCGTGGCGGGAGGCGTCTGGGTCTGGGCCAAAGCCGGCAGGCCAGCGGCGGCCAGAAGCAGGCCTGCCAGAGGTGCGATCAGTCTCATGTCCCCGTAATCCTCGTCTGTTCAAAGCCGGCCCGCCACGTCACGGCGGTGAACCGGCACCCATCCAGCGGCCGCGACCCTATCCCCGATCCGCCGGCCGCGCCAAGCCATGCCGTCGCGGAAGCGCGGTCAGAAAGTCGAGAAGCTGCGCGGGGCGGGGCTCACCACCTGCGCGGCGCCGCCCTTGATCTCCATCACCGCCAGTCCGCGCTCGTTGGTGCCGTCGGCCCGGAAGCGGAACACGCCATCGACACCGTTGAAGCCGGACGGATTGGTCAGCGCCGCGTCGGTGAGCCCGTTCGGGCCCTGCGTGCGCACCACGCTCGCCACCAGCGAGACCGCGTCATAGGCGAGGGTGGCGGTGCGCACCGGATCGGT
>NCCY01000288.1 GCA_002279855.1 Rhizobiales bacterium 12-68-15 | reverse complement strand
CGGCCTGTCCGCCATGCTGACCGATCCCGGCTCCGACGCCATTCTGGTGCTGAACTGCCCGACGGCGGTGGCGGATTCCACGGAGGCGGCGGATGCGGTGATCGATGTGATCGCCCGTCATCCCGGCGCCCCGGTGCTCACCTGCTGGCTGGGCGAGACGGCGGTGGCGGAAGCGCGGCGCCGGTTCGCCGCCAAGCGCGTGCCCACATATGAGACGCCTGACGAGGCGGTGCGCGCCTTCTCCCATCTCGCCGCCTATCGCCGCAACCAGACCCTGCTGATGGAAACCCCGCCCGCGCGCGGCTTCGAGGAGCCCGACCACTCCCGTGCCCGCGAGATCGTGCAGGAGGCTGTCGCGGCCGGGCGTTCGACCCTTACCGAGTTCGAGGCCAAGGGTGTCCTCGCCGCCTATGACATTCCGGTGGTCGCCACCCGCCGGGCACGCAGCCCGGAAGAGGCGGCGACCTTTGCCGCGGAGATCGGCCGTCCGGTGGCGCTGAAGATCCTGTCGCAGGATATCAGCCACAAGACCGATGTCGGCGGCGTGCGGCTCGACCTGCGCACCCCGCAGGCGGTGGAGGAAGCCGCCCGGCTGATGCTGGAGACCGTCTCCCTGCGCCGTCCCGATGCCCGCATCGAGGGCTTCACCGTGCAGGAGATGATCCACCGCCCGCAGGCGGAAGAACTCATCGTCGGCATCTCCAACGATTCCACCTTCGGCCCCGTCATCCTGTTCGGGGAGGGCGGGACAGCGGTGGAGGTGATCGCCGACCGGGCCGTCGCCCTGCCGCCGCTCAACCGCCTGCTCGCCCGCGAGATGATCGACCGGACCCGCGTCGCCAAGCGGCTCGCCGGCTATCGCGACCGCCCGGCGGCGGACATGGAGGGGATCGAGGCCACGCTGGTGAAGATTTCCGACCTGCTGGCGGACATTCCCGAGATTACCGAACTGGACATCAATCCGCTGCTGGCGGATTCCACCGGCGTCATCGCGCTCGATGCCCGCATCGTGGCAAAGCCGGCGGACGGCATCGGCACGCGGCGCTTCGCCATCCGGCCCTATCCGACGCGCCTCGTGGACACCATTTCGCTCACCGACGGGCAGGTGCTGGACCTGCGCCCCATCCGCCCGGAGGACGAGCCGGGGCTGGTGGATATGGTGCGCCGGTCCGATCCGCAGGACGTGCGCATGCGCTTCCTCGGCTCGGTCAAGGACTTTCCGCACCTGATGGCCGCCCGCCTGTCGCAGATCGACTATCACCGCGAGATGGCGCTGGTGGCGGTGAATGCGCTTCAGGAGATCGTGGGCGTGGTCCGCATCATCGCCGATCCGGACAATGATGCGGCCGAGTACGCCATCATGGTGCGCTCGGACCAGAAGGGCAAAGGCCTCGGCTACGGGATGATGGTGAAGATCCTCGACTATGCCCGCAGCCAGGGCCTCAAGCGCATCTTCGGCGATGTGCTGCGGGAGAACCAGCCGATGCTGCGGGTGGCGGAGGATGTCGGCTTCACCGTGCGTGCCGGCAGCGACGACCCGACCCTGGTGCGGGTGGACCTGACGCTCTGAAGGCCCGCCTTCGTCACAGAGGGGCGATGGCCCCGTGATCGAACCGGCCCCGTCCCTGGACGGGGCCGTTTTTCGTCAGCCGACCCAGCCCATCAGCTCCCGCCGCACCACATGCTCGATCACGCGCATGCCTTCGGGGGAATCGTTGAGGCAGGGGATGGCCGCGAACTTCTCGCCGCCATTGTGCTCGAAGATCTCGCGGTTCTCGCCGCCGATTTCCTCAAGGGTTTCAAGGCAGTCCGCCGTGAAGCCGGGATTGACGATGGCAAGCCGCTTCACGCCGCTCTTGGCGAGCGCCTCCACGGTCTTGTCCGTATAGGGCTGGAGCCATTCCTCGCTGCCGAAGCGCGACTGGAAGGTGAGGCGGAATTTCTCCGCGCTGAACCCCAGATGCTCGCGCATCAGCCGGGCGGTCTTGGCGCACTGGCAGTGATAGGGGTCACCCTTCATCAGATAGGATTTCGGCACCCCGTGGAAGGAGGCGAGGATGACCTCCGGCTCGAAATCGAGCGCGGCGAGGTGCGTCTTCAGCGAATCGCAGGCCGCTTCGATATAGACCTTGTCGTCATGCCAGGGCGGCGCCACGCGGATGATCGGCTGCCAGCGCATTTTCTTCAGGGCGTCGAAGGCCTTGTCGCACACGGTGGCGGTGGTGGCGGCGGCATATTGGGGATAGAGCGGCACGATCAGGATGCGCTCGCACCCCTGCTGCTGGAGCGCGTTCAGCCGGTCCGGAATGGACGGCTTGCCATAGCGCATGGCCCAGTCGATCACGAGGCGGTCGTCGTCGCCCGAGATCGCCGCCGCCAGCTTTTCCGCCTGCCCGCGGGTGATGGTCTTGAGCGGGCCTTCGTTCAGTTCCTTGTTCCAGATGGTCTCATAATCCTTGCCTTTCGGCCCCGGCCGCTTGGTGAGGACGATGAGGTTCAGGATCAGCCACCACACCACGCGGTTGACCTCGATCACGCGCGGATCGGAGAGGAATTCCTTGAGATAGGCGCGCATGGACCAGTAGTCCGTCGCCTCCGGGGTGCCGAGATTGACGATGAGCACGCCGATCCGCCCGAAGGGAACCTTGGGGTGGCCGGGCGGAAAATGGGGGGACGTTTCAGGCATCACGCCGCCTTCTGGGAAAGAATGCTCTCGAAACCTTCGAATTCGGGATGGCCCAGATAGGCCACCTTGCTGCCGCCGGCATCACGATGGGCGGCCCGGAACGCTTCGGACTTCGTCCAGGCCTCGAAATCGGCGCGGGACGCCCACAGGGTGTGGGAGGCATAGAGCACATGGTCTTCCCGCGCCGGCCCTTTCAGCAGGTCGAAGGCGACGAAGCCGGGAACGGTGGACAGGTGGCTGTCCCGCTCGCGCCAGATGCGCTCGAACTCGGCTTCCGATCCGGCCTTCACCTTGAAGCGGTTCATGGCGATGAACATGACGTGTCTCCAGCAGTTTGACGCCTTATACGCGCGGCGGGCGCGGCGTGCAGGCAGGCGCGGCGCGATGACGCGATCTTGTCCGGTTCCAGTCTATCCCGCCCTTGCGGCGGGCGCACAAGGGCGGTGTGTTCCGGATCAACAGCACAGGAGTTTCCCATGGACAGTTCCTTCACGCATCCCGCGCTTTCGGAAGGCCGCGTGGCGGTGGTCACCGGCGGCGCGTCGGGGCTGGGGCTCGCGGCCGCCCGGCGCCTCGCGGGGCTCGGACTGAAAGTGTGCATCGCCGACCTCGGCGCGGAGCGGCTGGCGGCGGCGCGGGAGGCCATCGGCGGCGACGTCCTGGCGGTGGAGACCGATGTCAGCCGGCGCTCGGCGCTGGAGCGGCTGCGGAACATGGTGGAACATCGCTTCGGCGGCGTGGATGTCCTCATGAACAATGCCGGCATCCAGCCGGGCTCGTCCATCTTCTCCGATCCGGAGGGCTGGCAGAAGGTTCTGGACGTGAACCTGTTCGGCATCATCCACGGAAGCCAGATCTTCGGCCCCGGCATGGTGGCCTCCGGGCGGGATGCCCTCATCATCAATACCGGCTCGAAGCAGGGCATCACCACCCCGCCCGGCGATCCCGCCTACAATGTCTCGAAGGCCGGCGTGAAGGTGTTCACCGAGGCGCTGGAGCACGAATTGCGCACCACGCCGGACTGCCGCGTGCGGGCGCACCTGTTCATTCCGGGCTTCGTCTTCACCCCGCTCGCAGCGCCCGGCCGCGCCGAGAAGCCGGCCGGGGCGTGGACGGCGGAGCAGACGGTGGACTTCATGCTGGAGCGCGTGGATGCCGGGGACTTCTACATCCTGTGCCCGGACAATGACGTGAC
>NCCY01000287.1 GCA_002279855.1 Rhizobiales bacterium 12-68-15 | reverse complement strand
GGCTCGTGGATCTGGCGCTTGGGGCTCATGCGGTGCCTGCCCTCAGAACGGCTTCAGCACGACGAGCAGCACGATGCCCACCATGAGCAGGGCCGGAACCTCGTTCATGAAGCGGAAGAAGCGTTCGCTGCGGCGGCGGTCGTCGCGGGCGAATTCCTTCATCCACTTGCCCTGGATGCCATGGGCGGCGGAGAGCAGGACCACGAGCAGCAGCTTGCCGTGCAGCCAGCCCTGCGAGAACCAGCCCGCATCCCACGCCATCCAGAGTCCCGCAACCCAGGACACGATCATAGCGGGGGTGGAGATGTAGCGATAAAGCTTCATCTCCATGACCTTGAACGTCTCGGACTGCTGCGAGCCCACCGGCGCGCCGCAGTGGTAGACGAACAGGCGCGGCAGGTAGAGCAGGGCGGCCATCCACGAGATGATCGCCATAATGTGCAGGGCCTTGATCCACAGATACAGCATGCGCCGCCTCGCCTCCCATCGGGACTATAGCGGGGCGCGCACCCGTTCCACCAGCCGTTCCACATGGGCGATGGGCGTTTCCGGCCGGATGCCGTGGCCCAGGTTGAAAATATGCCGCACGCCATCGAGATCGGTGCGGATGCGCAGGATCTCCTCGTCGAGCTGCGCCCCGCCGGCAATCAGGCGCAGCGGATCGAGATTGCCCTGAAGGGCGGTCTTCTCGCCCAGCTTGCGCAGCACGCTGCGATCCGCCGTCCAGTCGAGGCCGATGGCGTTCACGCCGATGGCGGCGATCCGCGACAGGGCATGCGCTGACGCGCCCTTCGGGAAGGCGATGATGCGGGCCTCCGGCTTCTTCGCCCAGATGCCCGCGGCAATGCGGGCCAGAGGGTCGAGGCACCAGCGCTCGAAGGATTGCCGATCGAGCACGCCGGCCCAGGTGTCGAAGATCTGCACCGCATCCGCCCCCGCCTCGATCTGGCCGAGCAGATGGGCGATGGAGGCTTCCACCAGACGGTCGATCAGCGCCTGAAACACGGCGGGTTCGCGCAGCGCCAGCATCCGGGCCGGGGCCTGATCGTCCGTCCCGCATCCCGCCACCATGTAGGTGGCCACCGTCCACGGCGCACCGCAGAAGCCGATCAGCGCGGTCTCGCTGCGCAGCGCGGCGCGGGTCCGGGCAATGGCCTCATAGACCGGGCCGGTGCGCGCCGGGTCCAGCGTCTCCGGCAGGGCCGCGATGGCGGCGGCATCCGTGACCGGATCGAGCCGTGGTCCTTCGCCCGCTTCGAAGCGCAGCCCGACACCCAGCGCGTGGGGCACGACCAGAATGTCCGAAAAGATGATGGCGGCGTCGAAGTCGAAGCGACGGATCGGCTGGAGCGTCACCTCGGTGGCGAATTCCGGCGTGTAGCACAGCGTCAGGAAGTCGCCGGCCTTGGCCCGGAGGGCGCGATATTCGGGAAGATAGCGCCCCGCCTGCCGCATCATCCAGAGCGGGGGAGGGGTCATGACCTGACCGTCCAGCACGGCAAGGAAGGACGAACGCTGTGCCGGTTCTCGGGTCATTCCCCACCTGTCTCTAAAATAATAGAATCTCTTTTAAAGAGAGAGTCTGTTGAGTTTTAACGGTTGATTAACCACTCCCAGCGCGATCGACAACCGGTCCACAGTGAAGCCCTCCGGAGGGGCCGAGTCTTCCCTACCGGAATCCGGACCTTCTCAAAGGTTAATCAAAGGTTAAGGGCCGGAAGCTGAGACCGTCCACACCGGTTCACAGGCGGGGTCCTGAATCCTGCCCCCAGGGGCTGGCATGTGGATGGTTTTGCCCGCTATCCGCAGGCTTGCCTTGCGCCCACCCTTTCGGCGTGCCTTCCTGCACACGCTGTCCACAGGGCGGTGGATAAGGAGCCTGAACGCGTGAATGGCGAAAAAGTTGCGCAGCCCGCATATTTCCATCTGCACCTCGTGTCCGACGCCACAGGCGAGACACTGATCAATGTGGGCCGGGCGGCCTGCGCCCAATATTCCAACGTGGTGCCCATCGAGCACGTCTATCCGCTGGTGCGCTCCATGAAGCAGCTCGAGCGGGTGCTGGCCGAGGTGGAGACCAATCCCGGCATCGTGCTCTACACCCTGGTGGACGCGGAAATCCGCACCCGCCTCAAGACCCGCTGCAAGGAACTGGGCGTGCCCTTCCTGTCGGTTCTGGCGCCGGTGGTGCAGCTGTTCCAGGCCTATCTCGGTGGCGAGCCGCAGCCGCGGGTCGGCGGCCAGCACGCGCTCGACGCCACCTATTTCAAGCGTATCGACGCGCTGAACTTCACCGTCATGCACGATGACGGCCACATGACCGAGGATCTGGAGGACGCCGACGTGGTGCTGGTGGGCATCTCGCGCACCTCCAAGACGCCCACCTCCATCTATCTTGCCAATCGCGGCATCAAGACCGCGAACATCCCGCTGGTGCCCAACATCCCCCTGCCCTCCAATCTTGAACGGCTGAAGAAGCCGCTGGTGGTGGCGCTGGTGGCAAGTCCGGACCGCATCATCGAAATCCGCCAGAACCGCCTGCTCGGCCTGAATGCCGCTTCCCCAAGCGCCACCTATGTGGACCGCGAGGCGGTGTCGGAAGAACTGGCCATCACCCGCAAGCTCTGCGCCCGCAACGGCTGGCCCATGATCGACGTGACCCGCCGGTCCATTGAGGAGACAGCCGCCGCCATCATCGGCCATCTCAACGAGCGCCGCCGCCGGAGCATCGTGGAGACATGAGCCTCTGGCGTGGTCCGGCCCCGCTGGTGCTCGCCTCCAAAAGCGCGGCCCGCCGGGCGGTGCTGGAGGCGGCCGGCTTCCCGCTCGATCTCGTGCCCGCACAGGTGGACGAGCGGACCATCGAGCGCGGTCTGCCGGAAGGCGCCGGGCCGGATGATGTCGCCCGCCTGCTGGCGCAGGCCAAAGCCCTTGCGGTGTCCGCCCAGATCGGGCCGGAGCGCTATGTGATCGGTGCCGACCAGGTGCTGGCCGTTGGCGGCACGCTGTTCCACAAGGCACCCGACCGGGCCGCGGCCAAGGCGCAGCTGCAGCGGCTTCAGGGACGCACCCATGCGCTGCATTCCGGCCTTGCTCTGGTGCAGGGCGAGAATGTGCTGTTCGAGACGGTTGAGACCGCCCGCCTCACCATGCGCCCCTTGAGCGAAGCGGCGATCGAGGCGTATCTCGACGCCGCAGGCCCCGGCATTCTCGGCTCGGTGGGCTGCTATCAGCTGGAATCCCTCGGCGTTCACCTGTTCGAGCGCATCGAGGGCGATCATTTCACCATTCTTGGCCTGCCGCTTCTGCCCCTGCTGGGCGCGCTGAGGCGTGAAGGAGTGTTGTCGTGACCACGCCTCTCGCAAAGACCCGGGTCTGCATCGTCGGCTATCCCGCCACCTATTCCCGCTCGCCCTTGCTGCATGGCTACTGGATCGAAAAGTACGGCATCGACGGCAGCTATGGCCGGGAGAATGTGCCGCCGGAGGACGCGCCCGCCTTCTTCGCGGGCCTGAAGGATCGCTATCAGGGCTGCAACGTCACCGCCCCCCACAAGGAACTGGCCTTCCGCTCCGTGGCCGAGGCGGATGCGACGGCGCGCCGGCTTCAGGCGGTCAACACCGTCTGGTTCGAGGATGGCTGCATGAAGGGCGGCAATACGGATGCCATCGGCTATGTGGGCAGCCTCGATGAAGCCGCCCCCGGCTGGGACCGGCGGGATCGCCCGGCCCTCGTGCTGGGCGCCGGCGGCGCGGCGCGCTCGGTGGTTCACGGGTTGCTGGAGCGGGGCGTGGAGAAGGTGTGGCTCGCCAACCGGACGCTCGCCCGCGCCGAAGTGCTGCGCGATCTGTTCGGATCGAAGGTCCAGCCCATCGGGCTTGATGCCATTGCCGGGCCCATGGCCGAT